>JBEKPI010000021.1:0-28757 GCA_049520855.1 Occallatibacter sp. | reverse complement strand
CGCGACCATCGCGCTCAAGCTTGCACAGGCGCTGCTGGCGAAGCGCGAGCCGGCCCGGACGCGCGAAAAAACTCTGCCCAGCTTTCTCAAAATGGCGGCCATCGCCACCATTGCCGACGCGGTTCCGCTCCGCGGCGAAAACCGCACCATCGCGGCGATTGGTCTGCGGGAATTGCGCCGTCCCATGGGCGCGGGTCTCCGCGCGCTCTTTGCCGCGGCCGCGCTCGATCCCGCGGCCAAACAAATCACCGGCTTCGACGTCGCCTTCCGCCTCGCGCCGCGCATCAACGCCGCCGGCCGCATGGACGTCGCCTCGGACGTCGTCGAATTATTCTCCACGCGTGACTCGCACCGCGCCGCTGAGCTGGCGAACAAATTGGAGCGCCTCAACCGCGAGCGCCGCGACGTGGAAGCCGGCGCGCTCGCGACCATCGAAGCCCGACTCGCGGCCGATTCAGAAATTGCCGCCGACCGCCTCCTCGTCATCGACGGCGACGGCTGGCATCGCGGCGTCATCGGCATTCTCGCCTCGCGCGTCGTCGAGCGCACCGCCAAGCCGGCCATCGTTGTCAGCGTCGAGGAAGGCCCCGATGGCAGAGTTGCTCACGGCTCGGGCCGATCGGTTGACGGCTTTCAGTTGCTCAATGCCATCGAGAGCTGCGCCGATCTCTTCACGCGCTTCGGCGGCCACGCCTTTGCTGTCGGCTTTGCCTTGCCCGCCGCCGCGCTGCCCGAACTCAAGCGCCGCCTTCGCCTCTATGCCGAGGAACATCTGGGCAGCCGCGAGCCCGAGCATCGGCTCAACATCCATGCCGAACTGCCTTTGGACCGCATCACCCCTGTGCTGGCCGGCTGGCTGCGCAAGCTCGAGCCCTTCGGCCACGGCAACCCCGAGCCGGCCTTCGTCGCCCGCCGGGCGCGCCTGCTCAGCGCCCCGCGCCTGATGAAAGAGCGCCATCTGAGGCTGGAACTGGCGCAGGATTCCATCCAGCCGCCGCCCCGGCCCGGCTCCAGCGGCGCTGTCCGCGCCGTCGGCTGGAATATGGCCGCCCGCGCCCAGGCCCTCGGTCTCGCGCAGGGAAGCCTCATCGACCTCGCCTACCGCATCCGCGAAAACGAGCACCCAGACTTCGGCGGCCTCGAAGCCGAGATCGCCGGAATCGAACTGGCCTGATAGTTGACTCCCTGCTTGACACCTAACGTGCGTTCCCGGACAATGAATTCCAATCTCCTTGAAGGCGGATACGCCTCCCCCGCCAACAGGCCAGATAGGAGGATTTGTGAATAAAAAAATCACAGTAGCAGTGTGTACGTTGACAATCGCAGCGATTGTCTCAGCCGGAACCATGGAAGGCCGTGCCCAATCGCTGATGACGCGCCATGTGCGCGACGCAGTTCTCAATGGACAGGCGAAGCCGCTGGGACGCCTTCCCGCAACTCAGATCATGCAGTTGGATATAGTTCTTCGGCTGAGTGATCAGGCAGGCCTGGATGCATTCCTCGGCGAGCTCTACGATCCGGCCAGCCCTGCCTATCGGCAATTCCTGACCGTCCCGGAGTTCACCGCAAGATTCGGTCCCAGCCAGGCCGACTATGACGCCGTTGCAGGTTTCGTAAAGGCAAGCGGCTTAACGGTTGTTGGCGGCACGCGCGATGGAATGGATATCCAGGTCAAGGGCTCAGTTTCAGACATTGAGAAAGCCTTGCACATCAACATGCGGACCTACCAGCACCCCACCGGGAACCGCGTCTTCTACTCGCCGGACCGCGAGCCCAAGGTAGACCTGCCGTTTCAACTCTGGCATATCTCAGGTCTGGATAACTACTCGATCCCCCATCCCATGCTCGAAAAGCGGAGCGACTACGCGGCAGCCCACGGCATTTCGCCCGAAGCCGTCGTCTCCCATGCCACAACCGGCTCCGGCCCGTCGGCATCGTTTTTGGGCAGCGACATGCGCGCGGCCTATTACGGCGGAACGGCCCTTACCGGCGCCGGAGAGAACCTCGGTTTGTTCGAGTTTGAAGGCACCGATCTGGCCGACCTGACCACGTATTTCCAGAACGTCGGTCAAACCAACAATGTGCCGGTCACCCTGCTCTCGACGGATGGAACCAGCACAGCCTGCGTAGATTCGAGCGCCGGGGGCAAGTGCGACGATACCGAACAAACGCTCGACATGACCCAGGCGATCGGCATGGCGCCGGGTCTGGCCAGCTTGGTGGTTTATGTTGGGTCAAGCGATACCGCAATCGTCAGCGCCATGACGACGCACAACCCTCTGCCCATGACCATTGGCTGTTCCTGGGGGTGGACGCCTTCCGATCCGTCCACGCTCGATCCGTACTTCGAGAAGATGGCGGCTCAAGGACAGAACTTCTTTGCCGCCTCTGGCGACGCCTCCACATGGTCATCGAAGAATGAGGCATGGCCGGCCGACGATGCTCATATCGTTTCCGTCGGCGGAACGGACTTGATCACCGCCAGCGCGGGCGGCGCCTGGAAGTCGGAGACCGCCTGGACAGATAGCGGTGGAGGCATCTCGCCGGATAACATCGCGATCCCATCGTGGCAGCAGCTATCGGGCGTCATCAACTCCAGCAACAAGGGCTCGACCACCCTACGCAACGGCCCCGATGTCTCCGCAAACGCGAACTTCACCTTTTACACCTGCGCCGACCAGACGGCCTGCCTAGCAAACGAATATGGCGGCACCAGCTTTGCCGCTCCCATGTGGGCCGGATACATCGCTCTGGTCAACCAGCAGTTAGCCGCCAACAGTCAACCGGCGATCGGATTTATCAACCCAACCATCTATGCACAGAATGTGACCTCGGCATATACGACCGACTTCCACGACATCACCAGCGGCACCTCCGGCAGCTATTCGGCAGTGACCGGTTATGACCTGGTCACCGGCTGGGGCAGCCCAAACGGTCAGAATCTGATCAACGCCCTGGCTCCAGCCTCCTCCACACCGGGCTTCTCGCTCAGCGCCACGGCTGCCTCGGTCACGGACGGCGGCACCGGCGCTTCCACCGTCACCGAGGCCGTCACCGGCGGCTTTGACTCCGCCGTGACTCTCTCCGCCAGCGGCCTGCCCACCGGCGTCACAGCGGCCTTCAGCCCGGCCTCCATCACCGGCGCTGGCGCATCGACGCTGACCTTCACCGCGGCCTCTACGGCCACGGCGGGCAGTTACACCATCACCGTTACCGGTACGCCGGCCAGCGGCACTGTAGAGACCACAACGCTCACTCTGACGGTCAGCGCCGTCGCCACGCCGGGCTTCTCGCTCAGCGCCACGGCCGCCTCGGTCGCGGACGGCGGAACCGGCGCCTCCACCGTCACGGAAACCGTCACCAACGGCTTTAGCTCCCCGGTGACCCTCACCGCCAGCGGCCTGCCCACAGGCGTCACCGCGGCCTTCAGCCCATCCTCCATCACCGGCGCTGGAAGCTCCACGCTGACCTTCACCGCGTCCTCTACGGCCACGGCGGGCAGTTACACCATCACCGTTACCGGCACGCCGGCCAGCGGCACTGCCAAGACCACTACGCTGACCCTGACCGTAACCGCGGCGGTCACCGGCAGCTTTACCATCTCCGTCTCACCCACCTCCGGATACCTCGATCAGGGCCAGAGCGGCTATGCGGTTGTCACCACAACGGCCTCGGGTGGCTTTGACTCGGCGATTTCCTTCTCCGCAACCGGCATCCCATCCGGTGTGACCGGTAGCTTCAGTCCCGCCTCTGTTACCGGCTCCGGCACAACGGATTTCACCTTGACTGTCTCCAAAAGCGCGCCAACCGGCACCTATCCCATCACGATCACGGGCGCCGGCGGCGGCGTGACCAAATCGACCACTCTCACCTTCCAGGTGAAAAGGTAGTACAACCGCTTGCCGCCTGCGCTGTGCGCGGGCGCTCAACGCAGAAAGGCCCGGAGTTTGCGCTCCGGGCCTTTCTGTGTTCCGTAAAAAGCGAGAGGCTTGAATGTATTAGCTCTTCAGCGCCGCGCGCATATGCAGTTCCTTCAACTGCTGCTCGGTGACGGTCGTCGGCGCGTCCACCATCAGGTCGATAGCTTTGGCGGTCTTGGGTAAGGAGATTACCTCGCGCAGGCTGGGAGCGCCGGCCAGATTCTGGAACAACTGCGGCCCGGCAGCCTTCCCAGCGCCGGCGGCGGAGTGCATCAAGCGCCCCGGCCTTTTGCCCTGTTGTTTCCTTTATTTCATCCACATGCAGCTCGCGCGCGGAGGAAAAAACCGCTTGATCCCGCTCCGGATTACCTTGCTTGCATTTGGACCTTGCGCCCGCCCCCTTGACAACACAGCAATTCGAGCTTTAACTTTGCGACGGACATCTATCTCTGCCCCCAGGAGGAATGTCAATATGAACTCGAAAATTATTATTGCGGCAGCGTTCGCGCTGCTGCCCGCGTTCGCCCAGGCTCAATCTGTGGCGCCCGTTCCACCGCAATGTGTCAAGGGCACACTGGCAAGCTACATCGCGCTCGGCGCTCAAGGATGTGTGTTCGACGATGCCGTGTACAGCAATTTCACCTATTCAATCCCGGTGGTGAGCGGCTCTACGACTACCATTACAGCCGCCGAAGTCCTTGTCACTCCCGACCTGCTTCCGACCGCGACGATGTTTCCGGGGCTTAACTTCTCGGCTGCTCCCGCCACGGCGACGACCGGTTCGTGGAGTGTCGCCGCCGGCATGACAGCGGAATTCGTGATCGGTTACCTGGTCACGCCCCCCGCGATTATTTGCGCGTGCCCGGCGGAGCCCGCGGGGGGGACGTGCGTGTGCCCGCCTATCGCGGTGACGAGCGCCCCTCTCACGCTCGACCTCGGAGCGTCGAAGGTTCCGGGGATCATTGGAAGTGTCACGGTGCAGGAGAACGCAACTGAGTTCCTTCCGCCCGTGGGGACCACCGGAGGCACTTCGCCTGCGCCGGTGCCGATTACCGTGGCCACTCTCGAAGTCTATGACACGTGCGACGACGCGTGCCGTATCCTGCAAACGGACACCGTCACCATCTCGCCCGTCGTACCTCTTCAAACCAACATCGCCGTGACGCTTGAGGGCGGCACCGGCGGAGCGTCGTTAAATGGCTTCGCATCCGACTTGGCGATAGGCCCGCAGCCCGAATAACCCTGTCCAGCCGTCTTCCACTGGCACCCGCTTTTTTGGAAAACGCGGGCGCCATCCGGCTTTTGCGGCTGCCGCGCGTCTCTCGCGTTCCACTTTTAAGACATGTCTTCCAAGGAGCTGCCGCAATGGCGCTGACCGAATCCACCATGCTGGAACTGGGCACGAAGGCCCCTGACTTTGCGCTTGCTGACGTTGTCACCGGCAAGATCGTTCGCCGCGATGACTTCAGCGGATCGAAGGCTTTGCTGGTGATGTTCATCTGCACCCACTGCCCCTATGTGAAGCACATCGAAATAGGCCTGGCTGCACTGGGCAAGGACTACGCCGGCAAGCCCGTGAGCATCGTCGCCATCAGCTCGAACGACGCAGCCACCCATCCCGAGGACGGTCCTACCGGACTCAAGCGGCAAGCGGAAGTCTGCGGCTTCGCCTTTCCCTACTTATACGACGAGACGCAGATCGTAGCCCGCGCCTACAAGGCCGCATGTACGCCGGACTTCTTTCTCTTCGACGGCGACTTCCGCCTCGTCTATCGCGGCCAGTTCGACCCCAGCCGCCCCGGCAGCGGCGTCCCCGTCACCGGCGAGGATCTGCGCTCGGCTATTGACGCGGCACTCGCCAGCAAGTCGCCAGAGAAAGACCAGCGGCCATCAATCGGGTGCAACATCAAGTGGAAGGCATAGAAGCAAGCGAGTCAGCGAGCCGACCCGCAGACTCGCTTCCTACAGCGCAGCCCACTATTCCCTATTCCCTATTCCCTATTCCCTATTCCCTATTCCCTGTTCCCTGCTTTTACAGCGCCAGCCCCTTCAAGTACGCGCGGAAGGCCGGTCCCAGATCGTCGCGCCTGAGCGCGAACTCGACCGTCGCCTCCAACATCCCCAGCTTGTCGCCTGCATCGTAGCGCTTTCCTTCAAAGGTGTAGCCGAAGATCTTCTCTTCCTTGACCAGCGCCTTGAGGCCGTCGGTCAGTTGGATCTCGCCAATTGCGCCCGGCGCAGTCTTCTCCAGCAGCGCGAAGATGCGCGGCGTGAGCACATACCGGCCAATGATGGCCTGCTTCGACGGCGCGTCTTCAAACTTCGGCTTCTCCACCATGCCGGTGCAATTGTAGATGCGCCAGTTATCGGCGTCCTGCGAGCCGGCCAGCACGCCATACGCGCTGATTCCCGGCCCCTCGACGGTCTGCGTCGCCAGCACCGAGCCGCCCCGCTCGTCAAATACATCAATGATCTGCTTCAGGCACGGCGTCTCGCTCTCGATCACATCGTCTGGCAGGATGACCGCGAATGGCTCATCACCCACCAGATCCTTGGCGCACAAGACGGCGTGACCCAGGCCGAGCGGCTCTTTCTGCCGCACATAGCTGATGTGCGCCAGCGATGAGACGCCGCGCGAGACCGCCAGCAGTTCATGCTTGCCGCGCTTTTCCAGCGCCGCGTCCAGCTCGAAGCTATGGTCGAAGTGATCCTCGATCGTTCCCTTGCCGCGGCCGGTCACGATGATGATGTGCTCAATGCCCGACGCAATCGCCTCTTCCACGCCATATTGAATGATGGGCTTGTCGACCAGTGCCAGCATCTCTTTGGGGATGACTTTAGTTGCCGGCAAGAACCGTGTGCCCAGTCCGCCTGCCGGAAATACCGCCTTGCGAATCCGATTGCCCATTGCATCCGCCTCGTCTCAGCCATTACCTCGTCGTCGTTTCGTTCGCTCACAGCGCCGGCGAATCGTCGCCCAGCAATGCTTCCCGCACAATCTTTATCGGCGGAAATCCCTGCTTGAGAAAATCGTCGTGAAACTTCTCCAGCGAAAAGGCCGCGCCCTGCTTCTTCTTCATGTCTTCGCGCAGCTTCATGATCTCCAGCTTGCCCAGCGTGTAGTAAAGATAAGTCGGATCGCCGGCTCCGCGCCTGGTCTCGACCACGGCTGTCTCCTTCGGCTGGTAGCCTTCCTTCTGGAAGAATTCCACGGCCTGGTCGAAGCTCATCTTGCCGCTGTGCATTTGGATGCCGACAATGAAGCGCGCGTTGCGCAGCAGCGCGTCCTGCAATTGGCCAAGCCGCAGGAATTTGGATTCGCGCTCGTCCTTGGCTCCCGCGCCGGGCTGACCGTATCCCTCGTCGAGCATCATCTGTTCGCAATAGTGCGCCCAGCCCTCGACATCGGTATTCGCGCCGAGCAGCTTGCGCACCCGGCTGGGCGCCTGCGGCAGCCACAGGAACTGGATGTAATGGCCCGGAAACGCCTCATGCACCGCCGTCGAAATCACCGTGCCCACATTGAACGAATGCATGTAGCCCTCGACCTGCGCCGGCGTCATCGACGGGTCGGGCAGCGTCACGTTGAAGTAAGCCTCCGTCGCGTGCGTCTCGAAGGGCCCCGGCGTGTCCATTGAGGCAAAGGTGGTGGCCCGCATGAAGGCCGGCGTCTCCTCCACAATGGGCCGCACATCCGACGGAATGGTCACGATGTGGTGCGCGCGAATAAAGCCGACCAGCCCGTCGAAGGTAGCGCGAAAAGAATCCAGCAGATGGTCAGGCGCGGGATGATTTGCGCCCAACTCTTCCAGCACCGCGCTGGGCGTCTTGTCCGGCTCAAGCTCGCTGGCAACCTGCTTGAAGTGCGCCTGATTCTTGCGCAGATCGGCCCAGCCGATTTCGAGCAGCTTGTCCAGCGGCAGGTCCACCATCTCGTCATACTGGAGCTTCTTCGAGAAGGCATCCGCGCCGATGCGGAAGTCGCCGTTGGACTGCGGAAGCAGGTCCGTCTTCAGCCAGCCGAGATAGCTGTTGAGCGCTGCAACTACTGCCGCATTGGTCTGCGCGAAGTCCGCCTTCAGCGCCGGATCCTTGGCATCGGCAAAGGCCAGCGGCACATCGTGCTCAAAGAAGCTCGCAATATCCGGCAACTGCTCGATGGCGATATCGGTGAAGACCCGCGGCGGATTTTTGAGGTTGACGCGCGCATTGGCGAGCAGCGCCGGCATCTGCCGCTCGCGCGCGATGAGCGACCGCAGCCGATCGTCGGGCGAAGCGAACTTGCGCTCCATCAGCGTGAACGCGCCACTCGCGCAGGTGCTCGAATAATCGTCCGCGTTCTTCTCCCACGGGCGAATCGTCTCCAGAGTCAGCAGTCGCGAATGAATGGCCGCCAGCACCATCTCGCGGTCGCTGCGAGGCTCAAAATCGGCCGCGCCGGCATTGGGATGAATCGCGTCAATGCGCTTCTCAAAGCCCTTCAGGTCCGCAATCTCCGCGTCGATGTTCTTGCGCGACAAGTCTTCCAGTTGCGTGTCGAACTGGTGATAGCCGGCCAGCGTTCCCTGCGTGGGCTGATAGCGCAGAAATACCTGGTCGAGGTATTCGTCGGAGGCTTTCTGGAACTGCTGCTTCCAGTCCTCGCTTGCAGCATGGGCGGCAATCGCCGAAGCCATAACAACTCCAATCGCAAACAACGCATGAATCTTTTTCATGTTTCCTCTCGTGATCGAGGCGCGTCTCTCATACGCTCACCGGAGCGGGCGCCAGATTGGCAAGCAATTCGTGAATCTCCAGCAGAACTTCGTCCGATCGCGTGGCAGTCAAAGGATACTTCAACAGGCCCTGCGGCGTGAACTGCGCCCCGCGCTTGGCATTGCGCGCCACCAATTTCATCAATTGCTGGGGATCGATGGCCGCATTTTCGGTGAAGCGAAGGTGCAGCTCCGTTCGCTTGCGATCGACCTGCGCGATGCCGATCCGCTCGCACTCCAGCCGGATCAGTGAGGCCTCCAGCAGATACACCGTCGCATCCGGCGGCGCGCCATAGCGGTCCTGCATCTCCGCGCGAACCTCGTTAACGGCCGCTTCGGTTGCGGCGCCAGCGATTTTTTTGTAGAGCCGCAGGCGCTGATTTTCCTCCGGCACATAGCTCTCGTCGATGCGCAGCGCGATGCCCAGATTGAGTTGCGTCGCCGGCCGCTCCTCGCTCGTCTCGCCCTTCATCTCCTTCACCGCGGCCTCGAGCATCGACGTGTAAAGCTCAAAGCCCACCGCCTCGATGTGCCCGCTCTGCTCGCCTCCGAGCATGTTGCCCGCGCCGCGCAACTCAAGGTCGAGCGCCGCAATCTTGAAGCCCGCGCCCAGGTCGCTGAACTCCTTCAGCGCCGCAAGACGCCGGCGCGCGATCTCGGTTAGCTCCTGCTCCGGCGGAATCAGCAGATACGCATAGGCGCGCCGATTGGAGCGGCCCACGCGCCCGCGCAACTGGTATAACTCGCTGAGCCCGTGCCGGTCGGCGCGGTTGATAAGCATCGTGTTGGCCAGCGGAATGTCGAGTCCGTTTTCGATGATCGTCGTCGCCACCAGCACATCGTACTCATGCCGCATGAACGCCAGCATCACGCGCTCAAGCTCGGTCTCGCCCATCTGCCCGTGGCCCACGGCGACACGCGCGGCGGGCACCAGCTCCTGAATCCGCGCGGCTATCTCATAGATCGACTCCACGCGGTTATGCACAAAATAGACCTGCCCGCCGCGCTCCAGTTCAACCTCGACCGCCGAACGCACAAGCTTCTCATCGAACTTGGCCACGACAGTTTGAATCGCCATGCGATCCTTGGGAGGCGTCTCGATCACGCTCATGTCGCGCAGGCCCACGAGCGACATGTGCAGCGTGCGCGGAATCGGCGTGGCGCTCATGGCCAGCACATCGATCTCCTTGCGCATCTGCTTGAGCCGCTCTTTGTGGCGCACGCCGAAGCGCTGCTCCTCATCGACGACCAGCAGGCCCAGATCCTGAAACTTGATGTCTTTCGAGAGCAGCCGGTGCGTGCCGATCAGAATGTCCACCCGCCCGGTTTCGACGCGCGCCACAATCTCTTTTTGTTCCTTTTGCGTTCTGAAGCGCGAGATCATCTCGACGTTGATGGGAAACTGCGCAAACCGCTTCTTGAATGTCTCAAAATGCTGAAAGCTCAGAATCGTCGTCGGCGTCAGCACCGCAACCTGCTTGCCGTCCTGCACGGCTTTGAAGGCCGCGCGCATGGCCACCTCCGTCTTGCCATAACCCACGTCGCCGCACAGCAGGCGATCCATCGGCGTGGCCGATTCCATGTCGTACTTGATCGCCCGAATCGCCGACAGCTGGTCGTCGGTCTCTGTGTAGTCGAAGGACTCCTCGAACTCCCGCTGAAACTCATTGTCTTTGGAGAAAGCCGTTCCCTGCGCGGTGGTCCGCTCGGCGTATAACTTCAATAACTCGCCGGTCATGTCTTGCATGGCCTTGCGGACGCGCGCCTTGGTCTTGGCCCACTGCTGCGAACCCAGCTTGTTCAATATCGGCGAGGGTCCGGCGTCGGTCGAGCGGTACTTCTGAATCAGATCGAGGCGCGTGAGCGGCACGTATAACTTGGCCTGCTCGGCAAACTCCAGGATCATGAACTCGACCGAGAGGCCGTCCTGCACAATCTCCTTGAGGCCCTGATACTGCGCGATGCCGTGTTCGACATGCACCACGTAATCGCCTACGCCCAGGTCGCGGAAGTCGGAGACAAAGGCCGCCGTCTTCGATCGGCGGGGTTCAGGCCGCGCCGCCACATCCGCGTCGTCGGAGAGATCGTTGGCCCCGAAGAGAATCAGGTTCGAGCCGAGAAAGCTCACGCCCGCGGCGACGGGCGTGCGCACAATCACCGGCACACGCAGATCGCCGGCCAGGTAGCTGCCTTCGTCGAGCATCGTCTCGCCGGGGCGCGGATTGCGGCTGCCCAGGCGATAGGGAATCTGGTATTCGCGCAGCAGCGTTGCCAGCCGCTCCACGTCGCCCTGATGCGGCGCGGCGAGCACGATGCGCGTCTCGGCCGCGATGAGCGCGCGCAACTGCTCGGTCAGCGCCGGAATCGACCCATGAAACCGCAGCGTCGGGCGCGTGTTCAACTCGATCTCGCCCAGCGTGTTGTCCTCGTCGAGTACATCGACCACGCCGAGTTGATCGAGGTCCAGGCCCATCTGCGATTCCAACTGCGCGGTCAATGCTTCGGGGCGCAAGTAGATGTCTTCGGGCCCGATCAGCGACCCCATCGCCGAGCGCTCATGCCGCTGCTCCACCTTGTTCCACCAGCGATCTATCTGGTTGCGCACCATCGCAGGCTCTTCGATAAACAGCGCGCATTTGGGCAGCAGAGTAAGCAGCGACTTATCGGCCCCGGCCACCGCGGAGAAAAACTCCCACCCTGGAAAGACGCTGACGCCGCCAGCGGCAGCCAGTTCATCTGCCATCTCCTGGGTCTCGGCTGAGTCCTCCTCCGCGCCTTCGAATTCGACCCGCTGGCGGTTCAGGCGGCCATGCACCGCGGCCAGCAGATGCTCGGTGACCGGCGTCTCGGTCAGCGGCAATAACTGCGCTTCGTCGAGGCCGGATTGCGAGCGCTGCGTCTCCGGGTCAAATCGGCGCAGGGTTTCGATCTCGTCGCCGAAGAACTCGATGCGCACCGGCCTGTCCGACTCCGGCGAATACACGTCCAGAATCCCGCCCCGCCGCGTAAACTGGCCCGGCATCTCGACCAGATCCATCTGCGTGTAGCCGACGCTGGCCAGGTGCCCGGTGAGCACCTCCACGTCCACCTCTTCGCCGCGCTTGAGCGTCACGGCAAGCCCGGCATAGTAGTCGCGATTGAAGAGCCGCAGCGCCGCCGACTCGACCGGCGCAATGAGGATCGAAACCGCCCCGGTGGCCAGCTTCCACAACGCGGCCGCGCGCTGCTCCTGCACGTCGGGATGAGGGGAGAGATTTTCGAAAGGAAGCACGTCGTGGGCCGGCAGCCGCACTACTTGCGCGGGGTCTACCGCGCCGGTCAGCTCGCATCCGGCGCGCAGCATCGGCTCCAGAGCTTCGGCAGCCTTGTTGTCGGCCACCACCACAATCACCGGCTGGCGCGCAGCCCGCGCAAAGAGAGGAATGTAGATGGATCGCGCCGTGGCCGTCAGCCCGGAGACACGCCTCCGCCCCGCGCCAAGGCTTAAATGCCTTCGCACGCGATCAAATCCGGAAGAGTGCTCCAGCTCCGCAAAAACCTCGCGGACGAACGGGAGAATCATGTCCTTCCAGTTTAGCAGCGGGGCAACTGATAGACTTGGCGCGGGCCGGAGTTCGCCCCATTCATGGCGGCGAACCGGCCATGGACCAGAACAAGCAGGAGGCAATTCATGAGGAATTCACAGGAGTGCGGGCGCGGAGTCCGGTGTGTCGGAGGGAACAGACGGGCATTCTTGAGATTGTGTCTGCCAATCGCTGCCTGTTTTTGCGCTTCTTCCGGCTTGGTCGCGCAGGCATCCGCGACGCAGCCGGTGGTGGTGGCTTATGTCTTTCCCAATGACAGCCTGATTCAACCGGGCGAAATCGCCGCGCAGAAGCTGACGCGCATCAACTATGCCTTTGCCAATCTCGTGGATGGCCGCATCGCGAATGGCTCAGCCAGCGACGACAAGAACCTCGCAACGCTGGTAGCGCTGAAGCAGCGGAATCCTTCGCTGACTGTGCTGGTCTCCGCGGGCGGATGGCTCTGGTCGGGCGGATTCTCCGATATCGCGCTCACCAAAGAGAGCCGCGCAACCTTTATTGTAAGCGTCGCCGACTTTGTAACTCGCAATCAACTCGACGGCCTGGACATCGACTGGGAGTTTCCGGGCCTGCCCGGAGCCACAAACAACTTTCGCCCCGAGGACAAGCAAACGTACACGCTGCTGCTCAAGGAACTGCGTCAGAGCTTCAATCGCCTCGAGAAGAAACTCGGCCGGCCGCTCTATCTCACCGTAGCCGCCGGCGCATCCAGCGAGTTTCTCGATCATACCGAGATGAAGAAGGTGCAAAAGTATCTCGACACGGTGAACCTGATGGCGTATGACTTCTACCAGGGTTCTTCCGACCCGATCACTGGACATCACGCGCCGCTGCTTATCAATCCTGCCGACCCAAAAAAGATCTCCGCCGACCGGTCGGTGCATGAGTTTGAGCAGGCCGGCGTGCCCGCCGCGAAGATCGTGCTGGGCGTGCCCTTTTACAGCCATGCGTGGAGCGAAGTTTCCGACGTCGACAATGGCCTGTTTCAGCCTGGAAAGCCTCCTGCTTCCGAAGCGCAGCCAAGCGGCGGACCCGAGGCCATGATGAAGAATGGGTTTATCCGCTACTGGGATCCCATCGCCTCAGCGCCCTATCTTTATAACCCGGAGAAGAAGATATGGGTTTCGTACGACGATCCGCAATCGCTCGGGCTGAAGTGCAAGTACGTGCTCGATCGCAAACTCCGCGGCGTGATGTTCTGGGATTACGAATCGGATAAAACAGGGGCGCTGCTCGATGCTGTCGATGCGGGACTCGGCATTCACTCCGGGGCGCTGGGCGCTGCCAAATAGCGATGGCCACACAAAACACGTAATCCCGGCTTGTGAACGCCGTAAAATCGATTTGTCGTAGGCCCGCCATTCCTTTTCGAGGTGCAGAATGAATCTCAGGATTGTTTCCGCCGCTTTTCTTGTTGCTTCAACCGTCGCCGCCGCGCAAATGCCCGACCCGCCGATCACGCGTCCGAAGATCACCGGCATCTCGCATCTAGCCGTCTACACGTCGAACCCCGAGGCCACCGACCGCTTTTACCGCGAGACCGTCGGCGCGGTGAAGATGGCCGACCCGGAGAACCCCAAGGGCGTGCGCTATGCGCTCAGCGCGACACAGTTCATCGAGGTGCTGCCGCTGCCGCCCAGCGCGGGCATCAACCGGTTGGACCACACCGCCTATAACACCACGGACGCCGAGGGACTGCGCAGGTATCTGGCCTCGAAGGCGTGGAAGACGCCGGGCAATGTACAAAAGGGCGCCGACGGCAGCCGCTGGTTCACCGTGCTCGACCCGGAGGGCAACAGGGTGGAGTTCGTCGAGCTGCCTCATCTTCCCCAGGCCGTAGCGGCTCCCAACGCTATCGGCAGCCACATCATCCATATGGGGATTTTGGTGCATAGCCGGGCTGTCGAGGATACGTTTTATCGCGATCTGCTCGGCTTCCGGCCCTACTGGTTTGGCGGCATGGTGGAGGGCCGGGTCGATTGGGTGAGCCAGCAGACACCCGACAGCCACGACTGGCTTGAGTACATGCTGAACGCCAAGCAGGATATCTCAGCGCACGACCTGGGCGTGCTCGATCATTTTTCCATCGGCGAGTTTTCGGTGGACGCGGCCTTCAAAACGCTCAAGGACGGCAACCGCCTGGCCGGAGTGGAGGCCCAGGATTATACGCAGTTGGGCAAAGACGGTAAGGGGCAGTTCAACTTCTACGACCCGGATGGGGTGCGCGTGGAACTGATGAACTTTCACGCGAGCGAAAAGCCATGCTGCTCGGCGTTTACGGCGGACGATCCGGCGGAGTGAGCAACGGGCGGGCCGATTTACTTCGCCGTAGCCCTGGCGCATAATGAAGGGGTGAGGCGTGATTGGATTGGAGAGTGGTCCGCAACGCCAATACCGGTTCGCGCCGCCGCAGTTGATGGCGAGGCGAAGAGGGAGAGTGAAATGACCGGAAGAATTGAGATTTGTTCCATGCGAGCTCTTCGGCCCTCGTCGGTGCCGGTTTTTGGGTCGCGTCCCAAGCCGCAACCGACTCCGGCACGCCCGGATGAGGCCTGAACTGCTGTGCTGCCGGATAAGCCTGACGCTCTCGGAGTGCTGCTTGTGCTGCTTCCGGGGTTTGCCTGCGCTTACGCGGTGCAGATTCTGGCTGCGCGCCGCAAGCAAACCGAGCTGGACAAGGTGGTTGAGGCGCTGCTGTTCAGTCTGCTGATCTACCTGGTGACGCTTCCCATCCTTCATGGCTTTCTTCCCCTCCGCTGGGTGCCGGAACCCGGCCAGCAACCGAACAGCTACCAGATCTTTATCGATTACCCGCACCTGCTGACGCTTGCCGCGGCTGCCTTCCTGTTTGCCTTGCTCTATGCAGCGAATATCAACCACGACTGGCTGATGAAGGCCTTCCGCTGGATGGGGATCACAGAGCGGACTTCGCGCACATCGATTTGGAACGATGCCTTCCAGGAGATTGGCGGCGATGTCCAGGTTGGAATCGCTGATGGCCGGTGCATTGTTGGCTGGGTTCGCGACTACTCCGATGAAGACGGCGAGCAGACACTGTTTCTTGAGAATGCCGCGTGGCTCCTGTCAAATCGCGATGGCTCGGAAACCGAAATGCCCATCGACGACCCAGGGATTCTGCTGACCAAAGAAATGAAGATCGAATATGTCGTGTTCCTTCCCCGGCGCCAGCCCTAGGCAGGGGCGGTCGATTCGGAGCCGGAGGAGATGTCCTAGCTCATCCCGCAGCATGCCTCAGCGCCGCGCGCTAAAATCAGAGTCAAGATGCCTGCCGCCACGCTATCGCCCGCAGTTCTGGCCAAGTACGAGCCTGTGATCGGACTCGAAGTCCACGTGCAACTGCTCACCGCTACCAAGGCGTTTTGCGGTTGCGCCAACCACTTCGGCTCGGCGCCGAACAGCAACGTCTGCCCGGTGTGCCTGGGGCTGCCGGGGGCCTTGCCGGTGCTCAATGCACAAGCCGTAGCCTTCGCCACACTGGCCTCGCTGGCCATCAACTGCGAGGTGCGCGAGCGGTCGATCTTCGCGCGCAAGAACTACTTCTATCCCGACCTGCCCAAGGGCTATCAGATTTCGCAGTTCGACAAGCCCATCGCCGAGCACGGCTGGATCGATGTGCCGGCTGCTGGCGGCGGGACAAACTGGGTCCCCGGCGACAGGTCTTCGTCGCCGGGATGTAAGCGCATCGGCATCACCCGCCTGCACATGGAAGAGGATGCCGGCAAGAGCCTGCACGACGGCTTCGCCGACTCCGCCACGCGCACCTACCTCGACCTGAACCGCTGCGGAACGCCGCTGGCCGAGATCGTCTCCGATCCCGACATGCGCACGCCGGACGAGGCCTTCGAGTACCTGACGCGGCTGAAAGAGATTCTTCTTTACTGCGGCGTCTCGGACTGCAACATGGAAGAAGGTTCGCTGCGCTGCGACGCCAACGTGAGCGTGCGGCTCAGGGGCGCGGAGAAGTTCGGGACCAAAGTCGAGGTGAAGAATGTCAACAGCTTCCGCTTTGTGCGCATGGCCCTCGAATACGAGATCGAGCGCCAGATCGAGGTGATTGAATCCGGCGGGCGCGTGATGCAGGAGAGCCGGCTGTGGAACGCCGCCGAGGGGCGGACGTATTCGATGCGGTCCAAGGAGCAGGCGCACGATTATCGCTACTTTCCCGAGCCGGATCTGCCGCCGCTGATTGTCTCCCGCGAATTCCTGGAGCGCAAGAGAGCGGAGCTGCCGGAGTTGCCCGAGGCGCGCCGCGCGCGCATGATCGCCGAGTACGAGCTGAACCGGCAGGACGCCTTCACCCTGACCGCCGAGCGGGAGTTTGCCGACCGCTTCGAGGCTGCCGCCAAAACCGCTCGCAACCCCCGCCGCGTGGCCAATGTGCTGCTCAGCGAGGTCGGCGGACGGTTGAAGGCGCTGGACCTGGAGCAAGCGCAGTCGCCCGTCTCGATGGCCGGCATTGTGCAGGCCGCCGATCTGCTCGATGAGGGTAAGATCAGCTCCAAGCAGCTCAAGCAGCTCTTCGACGTGTGCTTTGAAAAGGGCGAGGACTTCGCCGCCGTCTACGAGCGGGAGAAGCCCGAGCAGATCGGCGACGCCTCGGCCATTGAAGCGCTGATCGACGAGGTGATCGCCGCCAACCCCAAGCAGTTGGAGCAGTACCGCGCCGGCAAGAAGACCCTGGCGGGATTCTTTGTCGGCCAGGTGATGCGGGCTACCAAGGGCCAGGCCAACCCGGCGCTGCTCAACGAGCTGGTGACCAAGAAGCTGGAGGGGTAAGCCGAGCGGCCGGCATGGCGCCATGCCAGGCTCGATTTCCCGCCTCAATGGAACTTTTAAGGCGGATCGCTCGTAATCTCCATCACCCTGGTCGTTGAATTTCCCCGAGGAGATCCGTGCAATGACAATTCATAAACCTGTCGCGTTGTTTCTGATGCTTGTTGCGGGCGTGGTCCCTGCCGCGTTATCGGGCTGCAAATGTTCCAGGGCCGCGAGGGCCGAGCGCCTGGGAGATGACGGCGGCTCCGGTCCGGTGAGCGTTCACAAGATGGGCGGCGAGATCGATGTGAAAGATGCCCCGCGCGGTGCCACCCTCGATACGATGGGCGGCGACATCCATATCGGAAGCGTCGGCGAGTTCGCCAAGGTAAAGACAATGGGCGGCAATGTGACGATCGACCACGCCAACGCTTCCGTGGACGCAACCACCATGGGCGGCAATATCACCGTCAAAGACGCGGATGGCTCCGTCCAGGCTAAGACCATGGCCGGGGATATCACGGCTCACCTGGTTGGCTCTTCGTCGGGCCGGCGCGATGTTCACCTGTCTTCGTATTCGGGCACGATCATGCTGATCGTCCCGAAAGATTTCCCCATGGATGTCCGGATCAAGCTGGCAGCCACCAGGAAC
This sequence comes from Occallatibacter sp., assembly GCA_049520855.1. GTDB lineage: Bacteria > Acidobacteriota > Terriglobia > Terriglobales > Acidobacteriaceae > Telmatobacter. The sequence goes on along the minus strand of JBEKPI010000021.1, from coordinate 11,071 downwards.
GCGGACAAGACCTATGAAATCATCGACCACGCCGGCCTTGCTCATCGCGAGAGCGCCGATTGGGACACGTCACAGGGTTCCGCGCGCAAGTATATGTACGCGCAGGGCCGGGTCGGCAATGGGCAGAATCAGGTGGAGATCGACACCATCAACGGCGATGTCATTCTCAGGCAGGAATAACGCATCGCAGACTGAATGGCGCCCTACTTCAGCTTCAGTTCGACCTCGAACTCCTTGCGCGTGTCCCAGGAGCTGACGGTCTTGACGGCGGTCTTCTTGCCGTCCTTCTCCGCCCAGAGCTCGTGATCCTCGGCCATGTACACCTGAGCAAACCGGAAGCGGCCCTTGTCGGTGGTTGTATAGCTGCGTATATTTTTGGACTTCAGATCCTTGAGGAAGACGGTGGCGCCGGCCACCGGGACGGAATCGGCGTCAACCACCGCGCCCATGACCACGCGCTCGCCCAGGTTTTGCGCCTGGGCCGCAAACGGACCCAAATCAAATCCGCTCTCTCCGGCGCGCGGCCCCAGCGGAACGATACCGGCTGCCAGCAGGGCAAATGCCGCCCCGGCCGCCAAACTCCTGCGATTCAACCTCACTCTTACTCCTCTTCCTCGTCGAGCAGATCTTCGTCGTCCTCGTCCAGGTCTTCGCCTACCCGCGCCAACTCCAGCGGTTCGACGCCGACCACCTCGAACTCCGTTCCACATTCATCGCAGGCGACAACATCGCCTTCTGCCACTTCGTCCATTTCGATGTCTAGTTCATTCTCGCATTCAGGGCAGCTGGGCATGGCGGCTTCCTTTCTCTCCACGGAATTTCATATCGCAGGATGACGGTCCTTTGCAGTGCGACTCCGCTATTCTTGGGGAAAAACCGGCCCCAAGTCAAGAGGCGTACGCCGAAATCGCAACCGGAACTCCCAAGGGTAAGAATACGGCATGAATTCCGCCTCATTCGATGCGGGTTCGGCCTTCGGGGATGGTTTCATAATGGAACTTCGCCAATCATTCAAGTCCGAGGGGCCTGCCGTACTTGATCGCCAGGTCTTCAGGAAGATAATTGGAAAGACGACCTGGGGTAAAACCGCGCTCCCCTATACGTGGACCAGATCCCTGTAGTCCCCTCAGCCAGAAGCTCTTTACCTTGTGACTCTGCAACCAGTCCGCAACCCTCCCGGTAACGAGCTTATAGAGCGGCATCGGCCAGACGATGAAGAAGTCATCCCCCGTCCACTGGCTCCAATCAATCAATTTCTCAGGGTTAGCGATGCCGCTGTATTGCTTCCAATGACAGGCTGGACAGCTCTTGTCCACCTGAACGCCGGATTCAGGCGATGCCATTCCCGCCCAGCCGGTAACGATGAATTCGCGGTATTCCGTCGATATGGAACCGTCGCGGAAACGGACTGTGGCGGGTTTGACCTGGTATCCGGTAAACCCTTGCTGCTCAAGTTCGGCTAGCAACTGCTCATGAACAACAAGGCCGGAATGCCAGGACCAAATCATCCTCTCTTCGCGGCGGTTGTGTTTAACCTGAAGGTAGAGCGGACTCACACGGCGGCGGTTATCCCTATGCTCTGTCGTGATCGGGCATGGCGTAATCTCCCTCTGCGCTTTAACCCCTGGCGCCATCTCTGAATCGTCTGCCATAAGGCGCTCCGAGCCTGGTGAGTAAAGGATGGAATACGGAATCATGGTTTGCATAGAAGTCCTCCTAACTCTACGAATCCGGGAAAACGGGCCGCCCGGACATCGGGTTTTCGATGACACTCGCCCGCTCCACAGTTTACCCTGAGACTGACAATGCCGAGTTGCCCCTCCACTCCGTTTGCCTTTCCGGAATTCCGCGGCGCCACCCGCCGGCTGGTTCTCTGGAACCTGTCGAGCTATTTCGCCCTGCTGATCGCGCAGTTGGCGTTTCCACAATGGCCGGGAAAAGAAGTGTTCGGCTTTGCGCCCGAGACCTTCCTCCACCATAGCCACTTGTGGCAGCCATTCACCTACAGCCTGGTCCAATACGGAATTGTTTCTACTCTGCTGACTTTGCTCATGCTGTGGTTTATCGCCGGATTCTTGGAGATGTATCATGGCGCAAACTGGGTCATGGGGCTCTATGTCACCGCCGTCCTGGGAACGGCTGCCGCCGCGACCGCAATTTATGCGTGTGGCCATGCGCTGGGCTTTTCGGCTGAGGGAGTTCCGCTCACAGGCTGCTTCGGCGGCACCTTCGGCCTGCTGGCGGTTATCGGCGTTCTGCACGGCGACGTGCAGTTTATTCTCTTTCCGTTTCCCATTAGCATCAAGGCCCGCTACCTGGCGGCGATCTTTGCGCTCATCTCATTTGCCATGCTCTTTGACCAGCAGCGCATGAGCGCCTTTGCCGAGTTGGGCGGAGGGCTGGCCGCCCTCGCGTATATGAGCGTGGCCCCGCGCCGCGGGCCTTCGCTCGGCCTGAGCGAGCAATGGTACGGGCTGCGCAACGGCTACTACCGCTGGAAGCGCCGCCGCGCCGGCCGCAAGTTTGAGGTCTATATGCGCTCCCAGGGCCGCGCCGGCCGCTTCGACAGCAAAGGACGGCCGATCGACGACGACCCCAACGACAAGAGCCGCTGGAACTGAGGCCCTGCGGAACGAGCCCGACCAACCCGCCGGCCAAAGACGGCGAACCAGGACGGTCAACCAGATTCAGGTCCGGTTTTTATCTTCGATTTGCCAACTCTATGACGCATGGCTCAGTCAACCAACCACACGCAAGCCCCGCGAAGCATACCGCGCAATCTCGCCGTCCATGCTCACCAGCGCGAGTCCCTCCGCCGCGGCCTGCGCAATCAACATCCGGTAGAACGGATCCTTATGAATTGGCGCGAGCGCATAGACCCCGGCGATGTGCTGGGGACGCAGAAGCAGAGGCGTGGCAGCCAGCTGATCCAGCGCATCGGACCACCAGGCGCGCGGATCGCCCACATCCAGGGTTCCCTTCATGCTCTTCAGCATGACCTCCCAGTACGAAACCACGCTCAGCATATTCGGACCGGACAACACCGCCTCGCGCGCCGAGGCTGTGAGCAGCTCCGGTGTGCCCAGCGCCCAGATCGCCGTGTGTGTGTCAAGCAAGTACCCGCGAGCTGAAACATCATCGCTCAACGGTTTTCACCGATAAGCTCCTCTTCGGTGATGGGGGCATCCCAGCCGGGCAGCAGGCGAATGCGGCCCTTCATCCCGCCCAAACGCGCCTTGCGGCCATCCGCAGGAGGCAGAGCAATCTGGGCGACAGGACGGCCATGGCGGGTGATCACCACTTGTTCGCCGTCCTCCACAATCCGGATCAGCGCAGTCAAACGGTTTTTTGCTTCTGCGGTACTCACATTCATGCCTCCAATTATAGCCATAAATTATGGCCACAACAAGTCAAAACTCACCCTCAGTGCTCCATCTCCGGATTATCAAACCGCGTGTAGCGGGCAACAAAGTTCAGATGCACCGTCCCCGTCGGCCCGTTGCGCTGCTTTTCGATGATGATCTCCGACTTGGCTTTGTCGGCCTCGCTCATCTCCTCGTTGCGGTTGTAGTACGACTCGCGGTGAATGAACGCCACCACGTCGGCATCCTGTTCGATCGAGCCGGACTCGCGCAGGTCGCTCAGCATCGGCCGGTGGTCGTCCTTGCGCTGCACCCCGGCGCGCGAGAGCTGCGACAGCGCCACCACCGGCACATTCAACTCTTTCGCCAGAGCCTTCAAGCCGCGCGAGATGGCCGAGACCTCCTGTGTGCGGTTTTCGTAGTTCTTTTTGCCCGACGAGGGCACCGTGGCCGTCATCAGTTGCAGATAATCCACCACCACCAGATCGAGGCCGCCGGCGTTCTGCTTGAGCCGCCGGGCCTTGGCGCGCATCTCCGCCAGCGAAATGCCCGCCGTGTCGTCGATGAAGAGGCGCGAATCCACCAGTTGCCCCAGTGCATTGGTGAGCTTGTCGTGGTCCTCCCGGCCCAGAAAGCCCTTCTGCAGCTTCTGTTGGTCCACCCAGGCCTGCGAGGCCAACATGCGGCGCAGCAGCGACTCCTTGCTCATTTCCAGGCTGAAGACGGCCACCACGGCCGCGTGGTTGATTGCCGCGTTCTGGGCGATGTTGATGGCCAGCGCGGTTTTGCCCATCGACGGTCGCGCGGCAATGATAATCAGCTCGTCCTTTTGCAGGCCGCTGGTCATTCGGTCGAATTCGGTGAAATCGGTGGCCAGGCCGGTGACCTCGCGGCTCTGCTTGTACAGGTTGTCGATCGTGCCGAAAGAATGTTGAACGATCTGGTCGAGCGACTGGAATCCCAGGGTGAGCCCCTTTTCGCTCACCTGCATCAACTGCGCCTCGGCCGCGCCCAGAACCTCCAGAGCCGATTCTCCCTGGTCCGCCGCCCGCGCGATGGCCGCCGAGCAGATCAGCATCAGCTTGCGCAGCAGGCTCTTGTCCTTGACGATGCGAATGTACTCGTCGATCACCGGCCGCCGCGGCAAGCCCTCCGTCAGCGAAGCCAGGTAGGCGACGCCGCCCACCGTCTCGATCTCCTTCAGCCGCGCCAGTTCGTTGGCCAGGGTGACGATGTCCACCGCCCGCTGGGCGTCCATCAGGCCGGTCATGCGCAGAAAGATGCGCCGGTGCGAATCGAGCGAAAAATCTTCCGAATCAAGCTTTTCCGCGGCTTCGGCGTGGGCCGCGTTGTCCAGCAGGATCGCGCCGAGAATGGTCTTTTCGGCATCGACATTGGCCGGCAGTCCGCCGTCGAACGCCAGGTTGGGGATCGTAGCCATCACTTGAGTGTAGGCCGGGAGGGGATGGAAATCCCTTGTGAATTGCAGCGGCTAAATGTGGGAATCCCGCAGGGATCGTCCGGTTGCCCACACATGCGAAGGCCCTTCAGCTTGCGCCAAAGGGCCTTCAATCAACAACCATCCACCCTACGCCGTGACAGTCCGCGAAGGTTTGGATCCCCACAGCCCGTAGTAGGCGATGAAGAGGTAGCAGATGACCGGAATGACAAAGGAGTGTTGAATCCCAACTTTGTCGGCCACGCTGCCGATCAGCGGGGGGACAATCGCTCCGCCGACAACCGCTGTCATGATGAGACCCGATCCCTTGCTGGTCATCGGTCCCAGCCCTTTGACCGCCAGCGCAAAGATATTCGGGAACATGATCGAGTTGAAGAAGCCGCAGAGGACCAGCGTCCAGATGGCCATTTGACCGCTGCTGAACATGGAAACCAGCACCATCGCCGTGCCGGAAAAGCCGAAAAAGCCCAGCAGCTTGCCGGACTTGATCACGGTCAGCATCCACGATCCCAGCAGGCGGCCAACCAGCGCGCCGAGCCAATAGAGCGAAACCAGAGTCGCGGCGATATTGACACTGCTCCACGGACCAAGCCAGCCCGTGATAAACGATCCAAACGCGCCAAGCCCCGCAAAGAATGTAGCCACTTTATCGCCGTTGATGCCCTGTTCCAGGAAGTAATTGACGGCGATCGACGCCAGTCCGACCTCGACGCCGACATAGAGGAAGATTCCCACGGCGCCGAGTACGGTGTGCTTGTAACCCCAGATGCTGGTGCTGGTAACCAGATCGCCACCCTTGCCGGAGTCGGGTTCATCTGTTCGCGTGATGTGCGGCAGATGCAGGAAGATCACGATCAAGCCCAGCACCAGCAAACCAGCGGCAATGAGGATGTACGGCATTCGCACCGTATCGGCAATGGCAGCCTTGGGAGCGTGTTTGGCGGCATCGGTGAGGATGTAGTGTCCCGCAATGATTGGAGCGATGGCTCCGCCCAGTGAGTTGAGGGCTTGCGCCAGCGTCAGGCGGACGGGCGCGCTGCTCTCCGGCCCGAGGATGGCAACATACGGGTTGGCTGCTGTCTGCAAAGCTGTCACCCCCGCTCCCACCACAAACACCGCGGAAAGAAAAAGCGGAAAGCTGACCATTTTGGCGGCGGGAACGAACATCAGGCAGCCCACCACCTGGATGAAAAGCGAGACCACCATCGTCTTCTTGTAGCCAATCATCTCGATCAGTTTCGAGGTCGGCGACGAGAAGACAAAATAGGCCAGGAAAAAGGCCGACTCGGCCAGCATCGCCCACGCATAGGGCAGATCGAAGATCGACCGCAGGTGCGGCACCAGGGCCATATTCAGGTTGGTGATGAACCCGAAGATGAAAAATAGGATTGCGACCGTAATGAACGGGCCAGTGTAGTTCGGCGCGCTGGGAGCCGCCTTGCTTGTGGATTGCGCTGCCATAATTGCTAATCCCCGCTTCCTCAAAGAAATCGCCCGTGAGGGGCTTGTTGCACCGTCCTGAATACTGCCAATAACACTATACGGGAGACCCCGCCTTAGGGAAGCGCCGATGCAAACCGCAACACCCAAGGCTACCGCTGAGCCGCTGCGGTCGGCTATCCTCATTTCAAGGCGAGGAGGGCGGATGGCCAAGGAAACATTGAGCGGCGCCAAGCTGAAAAAAGTTCTGGCGGCACTGGAAGGCAACTGGCAAGCGGAAATAGAGGCCTTCCACACCTACCAGACGCTCGCCGACCGCGACACCGACCCGGTGCGCGCCCAGGTGTTGCGCCATCTGGCCGGAGCCGAGTGGGAGCACGCCGAGCTCTGGCACGGCCGCATTGCCGAATTGGGCGGGCCCGAGCCGGTCTACCGCGGCAGCCCCGGCGGCGAGGCCGACTCGCTTGCCAACCGCGCCGGCGGCGTCCGCATGGCCCTGCGCCGCCTCGAAATTGAAGAGAGCCGCCACATCGCCAGCTACGGCGAGCAGCTCAAGGCCCTCGGCGACGAAGGCTCCAACGCCATCCTCGACCACGTCATAGAAGACGAGAAGGACCACTACCGCGAACTCGGGGTTCTGCTGCGCGGCCACTATCCGCATCCCGCCGGCGCGCACAAGATCGACGCGCAGGCGGTTCTCAACGAGATGCTGGCCAAGCGCAACCAGGGCCGCAAGCAGCCCGGCAGTTGGATCGGCGACGCCATCTACGGCGTCAACGACGGCCTCGGCGCCATCTTCGGCATCGTCAGCGGCGTCAGCGGCGCAACCATGGCCGACCCCGCCCAGACCAGCCACTACGTGCTGCTCGCCGGCCTTACCGGCCTCATCGCCTCGGCCCTCTCCATGGGCTCCGGCGCGTATCTCGCCGCCAAAAGCGAACGCGAAATCTATCTCGCCGAGGTAGCCCGAGAGCGCGAAGCCATCCAGATGAACGGCCCCGAGGCCCGCGAACTCCTCTCGCTCTACTACCAGGTCAAGGGCCTGCCCGAGGAGGACGCCCACCACATGGTCAACCACATCGCCAGCGACCCCGAGCAGATGCTCCGCGCCCTGGCTGCCGAGCGCCTCGGCCATTCCGAGGAGGCTCTCTCCAACCCCCTGGTCTCCGCCGGCTCCGGCGCGCTCTCCACCGCCATCGGCGCGGCCATCCCCGTCATTCCCTTTTTCTTTCTGAATGGCTTCGCCGCGGTAGTCGCCGCCGCCGTCATCTCGCTTCTAGCCCACTTCGCCGTCGGAGCCGCCAAGTCCCTCATCACCGTCCGTTCCTGGTGGGCCTCCGGCCTTGAAATGACCGTAGTCGGCGCAGTCGAAGGCGCAGTCACCTACGGCATCGGCATCCTCCTCGGCAAAGGCGGCATGTAAAGCCATCTGGCGAGTGCCCACATCCACCGCCTCTATCGAGGCCGTCATCCTGAGCGAAGCGTACTTCAGCGGAGTCGAAGGACCTGCATTTGCATCTCGTTTGCTGCCCCCCGAGGAACCAAAGAGAGGCCGTCATCCTGAGCGAAGCGTTCTTCAGCGGAGTTGAAGGATCTGCATTTGCTCTTCGCTTCCCGCATCCTGTTTAGCCCCTGCGGCACCGTTCGCGCGGCGGGTGGCCCCGGTCTCTAACCACAGTGAGGGTGCCACCGGTCCCTCGCTTTCGGGGACCGGGGAGGGTTGCCTCGCCTTTCCGGTCCAGGCAGGCGCCCCGCCCATCAGCCCCGAAGAGACACCATGAGCCATGAGAAGCTGTGCCCGTTCATCGCGGTTCTTTCGCGATGAGCGGGCGGGTGGCTATACTTACTATGCGGACGGCCAAGTGGAAACCATCACCTCCTCCAACGCGAACGGCGCATCGGTCGGCTACACCTACGACGACCTCAACCGTCTCAGCACGGTTGTCGATTACAATCTGTCCGGCCAGAACACCACCACTTACACCTACGATCCGGCCAGCAACGTGGCAACCGTGAGCACACCGAACGGTTTGCAGTCCAGCTTCACCTACGACCAATTGAATCGGCTCACGGGAATGAATTCGTCCATCTCCGGCTACACCTACACGCTCGGGGCCACGGGCAGTCGCACCCAGGCGGTCGAATCCAATGGCCGCACCATCAATTGGAATTACGACGGCATCTATCGCTTGACGAACGAATCGATCGCCAGCGATCCGGACAATAACAACGGCAGCGCAAGCTATAATCTGGACCCGGTTGGCAATCGCTCGTCGATGACTTCCACGCTGCCCGGAATCAACTCCGGCAGTTGGGGCTACAACGCCGACGACCAGATTTCCTCTGAAACCTACGATGCCAACGGCAATGTTTTGGCCACAGGCGGCAAGACATACACCTACGACTCCGAGAATCACATGATCTCCGCGAACAGCGGCCAGGTCACAATGATCTATGACGGCGACGGAAACCGGGTATCCAAAACAGTTGGCGGCGTGACCACGCAGTACCTCGTTGACGATCTGAATCCGACGGGCTATGCGCAAGTTGTCGAGGAAGTGGTGAATGGTGCGGTGACGAGGCAGTACACCTACGGATTGCAAAGAATCAGCGAGAATCAAATAATCAGCAACACGTGGACTCCGAGCTTCTATGTGTGCGATGGTGGCGGAAATGTGCGGCAGTTGACAAACTCGGCTGGCGTAATGACGGATGAGTACGAATACGATGCGTTCGGAAACTCGTTTACGAAGGTTGGAACGACTCCGAATAATTATTTGTATCGTGGCGAGCAATTTGACACCGACCTCGGCCTCTACTACCTCCGCGCCAGATACTACAATCCCGCCACAGGAAGATTCCTCAGCAGAGACCCGTTGGACGGAAACGCCATCGACCCGAAGTCTCTGCATAAGTATCTCTATGCGGGCGGAGATCCAGTGAACGGATTGGATCCGACTGGGCGAGCATTTTCAGTGGGATACGAACTGGGCGTCGCCTTCACACGAACCTATGTAGCGCCATTGATTGCTTTGGCGTGTGCGATTGATACGGTATATTCTGCTGCAGCTGAGATAACTAAGGCTGCGAGTGAACATTATCCCGGCCTAGGCATAAAAAAGCTGCCATTTCCTCCGCTACCATATCATATTCCGTGTGTCATTGTAGGTTTGTGGTATTCGATCCTTTATATGTCAGGGCTCTTTTTTGGAGTTGGAGGATAGTAAGCAAAGTTCGCAGTTGAAAACTTCAAATGTGTTCAATTGATCGGCAAATTGATGGAGTGCTAAGATGCTGAAGTCAGTTCCAAAACATTCTCGGCCCTTTTCTTTGACAACGATAGGAGCATCGGGCCGTTTCAGCTCGGTGATTATGACGATTGCGGATTGTATATTCGCGATTGCTGCGCTTGGAATCGTCTGTGCGTTCTTCTATCTAAGAGAATCGATTTTTGCGTATCGTTTAACTCCGCTGATTTCAGTATCATTACTCTTGGGACAGTTGCTTTGCAATAAATGGCTAAGGCAGAAACGCATTACAACTCAGACGCTCCTTCTAAATCTCTACCTCACTGCTGTCGCTGTGGCTGCTTTGGAGAGGGATTTGTGGAGGGGATCCATACTGGGACTGGTATTTGCGTTTATGTCCGTTCGTTATTTGGTTGAGATTCTGCGGAGACTGCGCCAAGCAAGAATCCTGGCGGGTGGCCCCGGTCTCTAACCACAATGAGGGTGGCCCCGGCGGGTGGCCCCGGTCCCTCGCAGTTGGGGACCGGGGAGGGTGGGCAGGTGGCCCGCTCATCAGCCCCGAAGAGAAACCATGAGCCATGAGAAGCTGTGCCCCGTTCATCGCGGTTCTTTCGCGATGAGCGGGCGGGAGGCCAGTTTGGACCCGGTTGGCAATCGCTCGTCGATGACTTCCACGCTGCCCGGCATCAACTCCGGCAGTTGGGGCTACAACGCCGACGACCAAATTTCCTCTGAAACCTACGACGCCAACGGAAATGTTCTGGCCACTGGCGGCAAGACCTACACCTACGACGCCGAAAATCACATGACCTCCGCGAATGGCGGTCAGGTGACAATGATCTATGACGGTGACGGCAATCGAGTTGCGAAGACAGTCGGCGGAGTAACAACGCAGTATCTAGTGGACGATCTGAATCCGACAGGCTACTCGCAGGTAATCGAGGAAGTTGTCAACGGCGCAGTAACTCGACAATACACGTATGGGTTGCAGCGCATCAGCGAAAACCAAGTGGTCAACAGCACCTGGACGCCCAGCTTCTACGTCTACGACGGCGGCGGAAGCGTAAGGCAATTGACGAATTCCGCTGGCGCAGTGACGGACGAGTACGAATATGACTCTTTTGGGAACTCGTTCACGAAGGTGGGATCAACACCCAACAATTACCTCTATCGGGGTGAGCAGTTTGATTCGGACTTAGGTTTGTATTATCTGCGTGCCAGATACTACAACCCGGCGACTGGACGCTTCCTGTCCCGTGATCCCTACGACGGAAGCACGATTCTTCCAGCTTCACTGCATAGATATCTTTATGCTTCTGGCAACCCTGTGAACCGGATTGACCCTCGCGGGAGAGCAGACCTATTTGAGTATGCGATGGAATCCAGTGCCGCTGTGCCCGAAGCGAAACTGCTGAGCATCTATGGATGTGTTGCCGATGCCAGTCTGACCGCGGTGAGCCTTATCATTAACCCAACAATCGATACCTCGACCGTACTGGGCGGTGGTGCTGCCATCATCGGCTGCGTTACGTTGATGCCGGGACTTAATGAGCTTGCCGAAT
>JBEKPI010000020.1:0-29675 GCA_049520855.1 Occallatibacter sp. | reverse complement strand
CCTGACCAGCCCGCGCACGTTCCTGCGCGCCGCTAGGGAGAGAGCCGAAATAAGCGCGCCCAGCCCCATCGAACCCATCAAAAATCCAAGCGTGTGCGGCCCGCCGCGCAGCACGTTCTTGGCGAAGATCGGCATCAGCACCACAAAGGGCATGCCCATCAGGCTGATCAGGGCAAAGAGCAGCAGGATCGTCCGTATGGGCAGAAACTCCGAAACATACGTCCAGCCGGCCTTCAACTCGGCGACCATCGACGCGGCCTCGCGCTCGACCACCGGCGCATGAAGCCGCATCATCAGCAGCGACGCAATCACCGCCAGATAGCTGATGCCGTCGATCAGAAAGCACCAGCCCTCGCTCGATACCGCGATCAACATGCCGGCCAGCGACGGGCCGATCAGCCGCGCCACGTTGACCATCGACGAGTTGATGGCAATTGCATTCTGCAGGTCGCGCTTGTCATCCACCATCGTGACCATGAAGGACTGCCGGCCGGGCATGTCGAAGGCGTTGACGCAGCCCTGCAAGGCGCTCAGCGCTAGCAGCAAGGGAATGGTGATGTGGCCCGAGAGCGTCAGCGCAGCCAGTGTCAGCGACTGGGCCATCGAAAGGGTCTGCGTCCACACCAGCACCTGCCGGCGGTCGAGCCGGTCAACCCACACCCCGGCAAAGGGCGCCAGCAAAAAGGTGGGAATCTGCCCGGCAAAGCTGACTGTACCCAGCAGCAGCGCCGAGCCGGTGAGCCGGTAGACCAGCCATCCGGTGGCGACGCGCGTCATCCACGTGCCGATGAGCGAGATGGTCTGCCCGCCAAAGAAGAGCCTGAAATTGCGATGCCGCAGCGCGCGCCAGGCAAAGGAGACGCCGGACGCCGGGCGCAACTCCGTCTCGCCGGAGGCGTCCCCCGTTTCCATCTTCTCTGATGGGCCCGTGCCGCTCAAGATTGCTTCCTCATTCGCAGTCTATCGCGTAGGGGGCCGCGCACTCGCCGCCGGAAAACGCCAGGACGAACGGAGTTTTTCTAGGCTCCGAGGAGTTCCGCTCTCCCCCGTTGGGCCGACACAGTTGAAGAACTGCTCGTCTGCTGCCTGACCTGCTCGCTGAGTTGTTGCGAAACCGACCTGGTAGAGCCTTCACGGGACGAGATGGAAGTCGATCTCTATGTGCATCGTGACTGGGATGGGCACACCGTCTTTCATAGCGGGCTTGAAGCGATACTTGCCCACGGCCTTGATCGCCTTCTCGTCCAACCCCATGCCGAGAGCCCGGATTACTCGTATATTCTGCGGTTTTCCTTGCGAATCGACAGTTACGGAGAGTACACAAATCCCCTGATATTTCGCCTCACGCGCCTCGTTGGTGAACAAGGGTGCAACACTCTTAAGCAGGACCGGTGCGCTGATCCCGTTCCTGACGGGCCCAATACCGGGAGCGCCGCTGCTGGAATCGCTTGAGGAGGGATCGTTTGATGTAAGAACGGCCTCCTCCGGAAAATCCAGGACTGTTCCAAACTTTTGTGTGGGCTGGGAGACGAGCCGCAACGAATAGGTCTTCTTGCCGACATCATTCTTCTTCTCTTCGAGGCAGGCCTGCAGGTCCACTTCCACGGATTGGGCGACAACGACAGGAGCGCCATCGTGGGTTCCGGGTTTGAATCGATCTGCTTCGACCGTCAGAAGCGCAAACTTTTCGAGTTCCGAACCGATGGACTGAATAATCACAATGTTGCGCGGTTTCCCCGTCGCGTCCACAAGGACAGACAGAACGACCTGGCCGTCCATCTTCTTCTTGCATTCTTCGGCAGGAAACGGAGGCTGGTTGACGGGAAGAAGCTCAGGGGCCGTAACTCCCGGACCCACGGAATAAACCTTGACGCGCACCGGCTGCGCAGGCGCCTGTGGAGGCGGCGCGGGCGGGCTGGTCTGTTGCCCGCCGGAAAAGCCTGTTCCCAGCATAACGAACAGCGCTGAAACTGATAACGCTCGCATGTATCCCCCGCTAACCCTACACGGCGAATCTATCACACGAGCTCCCGCGCATCGAATCTTCCCTATAAGCTACTGCGCCGTCCGGCCAGCAGGTTGAAGACCAGCACGACGAGCGCGATGACCAGCAGAATGTGAATCAAGCCGCCGGCAATATGAAGGCTGAAACCCAACAGCCATAACACCAGGATGATGACAAAGATTGTCCAGAGCATAATTCTCCTATCTGCTTAATAAGGGGTTCGCGCGCGACCGCCAAGGGTCGCGCGCGAACGGTGATGTTACAGCCGTTTAGTTGGAGGCGATGGCCTGGGCCTTTGCGTCCCTGACTGCGTTGAGGAATGCGCCGGCCGAGGCCGGAGCGGCCACTTCGCCGCGCAGGATGTGGCGCGTCGAGACGCCCGCGCCGTAGATGGCTTCCGTCGAATCGTCGTCGCGGCGAATGTCGGCTCCGGTTAGGGTAAGTCCGGCAAAAGCGCCCCTGGCCCGCGAATAAGTCAGGATCTCGGTATTCAGCTCCCAATCGGTGTTAGCCGATGCGTGGCGTCCTACCGGTCCGGCTGCGGCCGAGGCGTCTGCGCCCAGCTGAAACTTGCTGGAGAGCAAGCGCTGCATGCCGCGGTCGTTCTGGATGATCATGACCAGATCGACGCCTTCGATGCCGATCTGCAAGCCCCAGCTGCCGCCGGTGATGGTAAAGAACGCCGGAGCGCTCCAGCCATTTTCGGTGCGGCAGGTAACCACTCCGCGGCCATTTTCGGCGCCGAGCACAAAGCCGCCCTTGAGCATATGCGGCACAACAGCAACGCATTTCGCGTGCTCCAACACTTCTTCGGGAATGCCGCGATCGGGCGCCGCCATCACTTCGTGCAGCACCGCGGCGGCATGATCCAGCCGGTCAACGGTTGCTTCGCGGCCGGAACCAGCCCAGCCCATGCTTGTCATACTCAGAACTGCCGCCAACGTAATAAGCTTCTTCATGCATCTCACCTCTTCTACCTTTGCGCAATGTCGCTTGCTTTACGCGCATTGGAGGCGCACAAGGTAACTTCAACGTTAGGGCCTGAGCAGCATGCCGTCTGAGCTACAACGCTCAGGGCGTTGTTGGGACAGCCGGCCAATGCGGTGATGTCTCGAAAATATCTTCGATTTGTGAGCAATAGGAGACAGATTTCTCGCCCATCCTCCAGCAAAATGGAAGCACGGCGGGGTTTCCGCTTGGTCGCGGTGTGTTATCCGTGCGTGTCCTCATGCGGAATCCCCAACCTGTTCTGGCCTTGATCCATCGGGAATTCAGCCTCATCGCTGCCGTCTTGCGCAATTCATGCGTCGCGATGCGGCTAGAGGTCAATCAACAACCCTCGTGCCAAGACCGCGGCATGAAGGAGGCCTATTATGGCTCAGTTTGCTCCCCCAGCTCTAGTCGTGCATTCTTTCGATACCGCTGCATTTCTGGCCAACGCCGGCTTGGGGCGGAGAATCGTTCAGTTGTCGCCCAAGGATAATTTCTATTCGCAGGGAGATTTGGCGGACTCGGTCTTCTATCTGCAAAAAGGCCGCGCAAAAGTCACGGTCGTTTCGGCCATCGGCAAGGAAGCCACCATCACGATTGTCTCGGCCGGCGATTTCGTCGGCGAGGGAGCGCTCGCCGCGGTGCCTGGCCTGCGTTTGGCCACCGCAACGGCCATCACCGCCTGCACCGCGCTCAAGATAGGGCGGGATGAGATGATCCGCGTGATGCGCGACGAGGCTGAGTTCTCCGAACTGTTCCTGAAGTTTTTGCTGGCCCACAGCATGCGCATCCAGGCCGATCTGGTGGATCAGTTGTTCAACTCCAGCGAGAAGCGGCTGGCAAGAGTGCTGCTTTTGATGGCGGAGTTTGGCGAGCCGGGCAAGCCGGGCGAACAGGAGACGCTGATTCCCAAGATATCGCAGGAGACGCTGGCGGAGATGATCGGAACCACCCGGTCGCGCGTCAGCTTCTTCATGAACCGCTTTCGCGAGCACGGCTTTATCGACTACAAAGACCGCATTCGCGTGCATAAATCCCTGCTCAATGTGGTTCTTCTCGACCAAATACCGGGCGATAATGCCGAGATGCCGCCTATTGTGGCATCGCCTGCAGGCCGTTCAATGCAGGCCAACGGCGCACTGGCAGGCTCTGTACGAAATTGAACAGCGTTAACAATTTCATGCAGGCCATACTTGCTTCAACTCCCTGAGTGAATCTCCAGAGAAGGAGTAAGAGATGCACACTACGCTTGCCAATCTTCTAATCGTCGATGATGAGCCTGTCGTTCGAGAGTCGCTGTCGCTCATGCTGGCCGAGATGGGCTATCGCGTACGCGCGGCCGAAGACGGCTTCTCGGCATTGCGCGAGATGCAAGATGAAGTTCCCGAGCTGCTCCTCTCCGATCTCAACATGCCTCGCATGTCCGGCTTCGAGTTGCTCTCGGTGGTGCGGCGGCGCTTTCCCGCGATCCGGACAATCGCCATGAGCGGCTGGTTCTCCGGCAACGAGGCGCCCTCGGGCATTGCCGCCGATGGGTTCTACCAGAAAGGCAGCAGCGTCGCCGCCCTGATGCGCATCATCGAGACATTGCCGCCTGTGGAGCGGCATGCGCACCAGCCCAGCAGCCCGGACGCGCCTCTCTGGATTCATCGCAACACACACGACTTTTGCCCGGATGCATACGTCACGATCACCTGCCCGGAGTGCCTGCGGAGCTTTCCTCAGTCTCTCGGCGCGGGCTACCTGAACCGCAAGACCGATTGCATCTATTGCCGCTGTTCGATTCACTATGCAATCGCGCCGTCGGAAGATCAGGTGCCGATGCAGGTTTATCAGCGAAAATCGGCGTCGGTCGCGCGCCTTCCGCAGAGCGCGCCCTGCCAGCACTGCTGAAGCCGGCAAAAGAAAGAGTGAAGCATGCGCGCCATCTCCGAAACGAATTTGCTTCTGCGCGCCGGCATTGAACTGCCTGGCGGCATTAAGCTGGCCACCGATGAGTTTCGCGAGGGCTGGGACTTTGCGCGGACCGTCGACGCAAGCCGGCTCGAAAAGAAGATCGCGGCTCGGGGATGGAATTTCATCCGGATTGGCGATGGATCGCTGCGCAGCGGCGTGGGAGAGACATCGCAGGAAGCGATCGCCAGCGCGCTCAAACTGGCTCTTCGCCGCATCGGCGCGCGCTGCAACGCCGCGGAAGTGGACCATATCGAGCTGACCCAATATCCATGGTTCTTTCTGGCCAGAGTGAGCGTCTACCCGTTCCTCATTCAGCAGAGCGCCGAGTTGCCTGTGTCCGATGAGGCCGAGGCGCCTGCCATCCAGCCCAGGCGCAGGCGCCTGCCAGGCGACGCGGAAGTCCTGTATCCGCATTTCGGCAGCGCAATGCCCCTGCTCAAGCAAATGCTTACCTCGGGAGTCTCCGAGTAAGTTGATGCTTTGAAAGGGCACGACTTCAGTCGTGCCTTAAGCACCACAAAATCAAAGCGGGCTTTAGCCCCCGGGTATGCTTTTCGAGCTATTCGCGTGAAGACATGCCTTTTCCCGCAGCCTCGAAAGCCACTGTCGGATGTTATCCCACACCTTTCGCGCAGAGTGAGCGGTTAGACACAGACTGAGCCGAATCCGAATGTAACTGTTAACCATGACGCGAAATGCGCCGCCTCTCGATCCTCGCGACCCGGATGGGAATAGCTCAGCCGGGCAATCGAAGGACCACCGGGCAAAAGGATTTCCATGCGAACCTTCAAGATACTGCTAGCGTTCCTTGCACTGGCCATACCGGCCGCCTTGTTCGGGCAAGTTGGGATCTCGATTTCGATCGGCCCACCCGCGCTGCCGGTCTATGAGCAGCCCATCTGCCCAGGGGACGGCTATCTCTGGACGCCGGGCTACTGGGCCTATGACGACAGCATCTCCGATTACTACTGGGTGCCCGGCACGTGGGTGCAGGCGCCGGAAGTGGGCATGCTCTGGACGCCCGGCTATTGGGGCTGGGGAGACGGCGGTTTCATGTTCAACGATGGCTACTGGGGGACCGAGGTCGGCTTCTATGGCGGCATCAACTACGGATTCGGATACTGGGGCGGCGGGTACGGCGGCGGCCGCTGGGACGGCGGTCACTTCTTCTATAACCGTTCCGTGAACAACGTGGACATCACCATCAATCGCAATGTCTACAACACCGTGATCGAGAACCACAGCGACAGCCGCGTCAGCTTCAACGGCGGAACCGGCGGGGTGGTCGCGCGAGCCAGCACCGAACAGGTGGCCGCGGCAAAGCAGCGGCATATTCCGGCGGTTGCCGCTCAAACTGAACATGCCCAGGCGGCGCGCTCCAACCCGGAGCAGCGGGCCAGCGTAAACCACGGCACGCCGTCAGTCGCAGCGACGGCCAAGCCTGGAGCTCTCAGCGAGCAACGCGGAGCGGCCAGCGCCAAAGAGCCTGCGGAAGCTTCCAAGCCTCTGCCCATCGGCGCATCCTCCGAATCGCGCGCCGAAGCGCCGGCAGCCCATGCGGACAACACCCCGTCGCGTCCCGCGGTCCATCCCAATGACCTTGCTCCCATCGCCCGCCCCGCGGCAATCAACTCAGGGAACGCCAAGGCTGACCAGAAGTACGAGCAGCAGCAGGACCAGTTGATCGCCCGGCAAACCCAGGAGCGGCAGCAGCTTCAGCAGAAGCAGGACAACGAGCACCAGCAGAAGGCGACTCCCGCTCAGGCGCAGAATCTGGAGGCTAGGCACACGCAGCAGACACAGGCGTTGTCGCAGAAACACACCGCCCAGCAACAGTCGTTAGTGTCTCGGCAGCCGCAGGCAAGGGCAAAACCAGGGAAGTGACGATAGCTTCCATCTGAAAGATCCGCATAGACACTGAAAGGGAGCCAGTCGACCAACCCGGCTCCCTTTCCCTTTGTCCGCGACACATAATCCCGGTCAAACTGTTGGATTGCGGCGCGTTACTGCGCGTTCACGGGGGCGTCCGGCGATGCCAGCCGATTGTACTTCGCTTCGAGCGTCCCTGCCTCGCCAGCCTTGTACATGTAGTACTCGTATAGATTGCGTGCCGAGTCTACTGGCCTTGGATACTTGGCTGCCACGCCCATCACGTTCTGGCTCCTCCGGTCCCACTCCGCCTTTTCTTCCGCGGCCTGCTGAAGATAGTCAGCCTTCCGCTCGCCGTAGTAACTGGAAAGAGCCTTGTATTGCGCCGGCGCGTGCGCGTTAAGCGCCATCTCTTTCAACTCCGCCTGAGTGTAATGAGCGCCAGTCTCCGAGCTAGAGGCCGTGCCCTGCGCGCTTCCAAAACCAGCGAAAGCGATTGACAAAATGCATGTTGCTAACAGGTTCCGAGTCATGTGTTCTTACCTCCCATGATTGAGTATTAAAGAGATAACATGAGGGGCGCATGAAGGGAATGATTGGAACGGAATAAAACTTTTTGGGACGGGAGTAAGCATCGCTTTTCTCTATTCTCCTGAATATGCGTAGTCTCTTGCCATTCTCTCTATCTATATGCGATGCCGCCAGGATCGAAGATGAACTTATCCTCAAGCATCCCATCTTCCTCGCCTCGATCGGTATGAACATTCGCAGCATTGCTCTGATATTGAATATCCCGCAACGCCGCAAGGGTGGGAAGCCTCGAGCCAATTACTGGCCGGGCCGATCAGTAAGTTATTTCCCGTGCATTGCATCGGCCGACAGCGTTTGCTCATCCTCGGCGTCGATCCTGCGCAGGCCGCGCACCTTCCATATCCCGTAGCAAGCGCCGGCGATCATCAGGCCCACAAAGACGCAAAGCAGCGGAGTAGACCACTTCTGGAGGCTTCCCGACCAGAGGCGGACGATGCTGCGCCCGTAGGTTACCCCGAGCCATGCGATGAAGCAGTAGCGCAGAGAGCGAGCCGCTCCGAAGACGGTGAGGAAGCGCCTGCGCGAAACGCCCAGCGCGCCCGAGGCAAGGGCAAACGGCAAGAGCGGAATCGGCGGGGGAAGCAGTGCGGGGAGAAACACCGCGAGGATGCGGTGGCGCCCCACCCATCCGACAATCCGTCCAAGCAGGCGGGCCGGCACATAGTGCCGCAGCGCAGCTTCGCCGCCTCTGCGGCCAATCTGCCAGGTCGTGTAACCGCCCAGGATGCTGCCTGCAACGGCGCAGGGAGCGAGCACCCAGGGATCTCCACCGTGCGCCACCAGCAAGAGCAAGAGGAAATCGGTGCTGCCGGGCAGAGGCAGCGGAACGACTGAGGAATCGACCACGGCAACAAAAAAAAGCCCCAGCGCGCCCAGATGCGTGAGCCAGTACGGCGCCAGCAATGGATGCTGGCCTGGCGCTGGAAGTTGAGCCGGTTGCTGGAGAAAGACACTCATACAAAATGACCGCCGAAACAGTTGAGTACCTATCCAACATTCGCGGCGTGCAACGTAACCCAATAGTACCGTCGCCAGCAGAAGATGCAGCGAACCGGGCGCAATGCGAACATGGCCAGCAGGCCATCGAACGTGCGCAACTCCGCCTGCTTGAATTTCTCCGAATTGCAGCGCGGGCACTTATGCCTGATCCAAAGCGGGTGCGGCAGCCAATCGGGCCAACTCCGGCTCATATTTCCCATGCTGCCCGTTCCTTCCGGTCCCGCTGCTGCGCAACTTATAGGCCCAGGCCTATCGTCTCTCGCGGGCTCGCGTATTTGTCCAGCCAGTCAAGCAGGCAACGAATGCTGCCGGTGGCCAGCGCAATGCTGGTATCGGCCGCGCCGTAATACAGATGGATGGTATCTCCATCCGCGCCGATGGTTTGTCCGCAAGGGAAGACAACGCCTTCCACGTCTCCGCTGCGCTCATAGGCCGCCTCCGGCCCGAACATCCATGAGTTTCCTCGTTGCAGGCATATCTCGGGATGTTCCAGATCGAAGAGCGCCAGGCCCAGGCGATAGATGCTTCCCGAGGCCGTTTGACGCACTCCGTGATAGATCATCAGCCACCCTTTGGCCGTCTCTATTGGCGGAGAACAGAGTCCGATCTTGTTCGCATCCCACCACCCGCCGCGCCGCGCTTCGAGGATGATCTTGTGGCTTCCCCAATGGCGTAAATCCGGCGAATAGGATATCCACATATGAGCTCCCAGCGACGTCACAGGCCGGTGAATCAGCGCCCAGCGCCCGCCGATCCTGCGAGGCAGCAGGGCCGCGTCCTTATCCTCGGGAGACATGATCACGCCGAACCGCTCAAAGCCCTTGAAGTCCTTGGTGAGCGCTAGCGAGACTCCGGGCCCACCGCGCGCAAAGGATGTGTAGGCCACGGCGTATTGATCGAGTTCCGGAACGTAGGTGATGCGCGGATCTTCAATGCCCCAGATCTCTTCCGGATACTCCTTTGGCGCCGCCATCAAAGTCGGTTGCGGGTCGATCCGCCATCCATCCAGTCCATTGGCGGAACGCGCAGCGCAGAGATGCGACAATCCGCTCCGGTCTTCGACGCGGCAAAGCAGCAGGGTCTCGCCGTCGGCCAGCAGCACGGCCCCAGCGTTGAAGACACTGTTGATCGGATAGGGCCAGTTGTCGCGGCTGAGCAGCGGATTGCCGGAAAAACGTGTAAACAAAGGCTGATCCGCACATGCTTCCGTCTTCTCTCGCTCCTGGGCGTAGGACTCTGGCGATTCTTCCGTAGAGATGGCTAGATTCAATACGAGACACTCATTCCGCTGTGCAGTTCATCTGCGTTTGCAACTTTGGCCTTCTGCATTTCAAGCAGGGCTATCAGGAACGAGAGCGTCGATTCCGCTCCCTGGTTTTCGTTCACGCGGTCGGGATGAAGGCCGTCTCTGCACCCGCCTGTGACTGTATCATAAAGCGGAACTTGGAGATCGTTCTTGCCCAGGAACCAATGAAAGACACGGTTCGCCTCTTCAAGCCATTGGCTCTCTTCCGTCAGCTTGTACACCTCGAGGCAGGCGGAGACCGTCGCGCAGGCCTCCACGGGCTGCTGATCGAAGCGCGCCTTTTCGCTTCCCTCGATGAAGAATCCGCTGGACCCGATGGGAACGAATATCTCCTTGTTGTCCAGATGCTGCTCGGCCACAAGCCACTTCAGCGAATCCATGCCGGCTTCGATCATTCGCTGGTTGTCGCTTCTCCATCCCGCCAGAATAAGCGCCTGCGACAGCCTTGCATTCGAGTAGGAAAGACTCTTCTCGAACCACCGCCATTCTTCGGAGTGAGTGCGCTCATATATTTCAAGCAGCCGATTCGCAAGGATATTGCGCGCGTTTTGGATTGCCCTGTCGCCTGGGAACCAGTCCAGATAGGCTTGCATTCCCAGGATGCTGTATGCCCAGGCGCGCGGACTGCCGAACGTCAGCGTTGCCGGAACTGCCGCTTCAAAAAGCCGCCCGGCAGCGCCTCTTAATCCCGCATTGCGCGAAACGCCGAGCACCTTGCCCAGCGACCATAGCGCGCGCCCATGGCTGTCATCCGACCCAACTGTTTCCAGCCATCTGCGGTCGTAGCCAAGAAAGTTTCTAAACCGCCCTGTATCGGTATTGAAAGCAAGCCAAAGAAAGGACAAGTAGCGGTGCGAGAGGCTCGCATACGCAGGCTGGGGCGCTTCGCCCTGCTCTTCGTCAAGAAGAATGGAGACGATGAGCGCGCGCGCATTGTCGTCGGTCGTGTAGCCTTCGCCGGTATTCGGAACGGAGAAGATAGCGTGTTGCAAGATGCCCGTATCGTCGGTCATCGCCAGCAGATGGCCGGTGTTGATGGCAGGCGGAGTATCCATCCGCTCCACGGCAGCCTCTTCCTGATTGGCAGCTCTTGGATGAAGCGAGCGTTCAAAGCGCGCCCGTTGAAAGCTCGCCATGTAGGCCCGCGCCGTCTCTGGCCACGTCGTTCCGCGCGAGTACATGTAGGCGCGCTTGCGCATCGCGTGGCGCTCGGCATCGTTCGCCAGCAATGCAAGAACGGCATCGGCGATGGCATCGGGAGCCTCGAAGGGAACCAGCACGCCTCTGCCCCCCGCAAGCAGCTCACTGGCATGCCAGTAAGGCGTGGAGATAATCGCCTTCCCGGCTCCGAGCGCAATCGCCAGCGTGCCGGAGACGGCCTGCGCCTCCTGCTGATAAGGAGTGATATATATGTCGGCCGCGCCTACATGCTCCATTAGCTCCTCGGTGCTTACAAAGCGATTGTTAAGAATCAAATGATCGGCCACGCCAAGCTCCTGGGCCAGCGCTTGCAGTTCTTCGCGGTATCGCTCGCCCTCGCGCCGGATGATATGGGGATGGGTCACTCCGGATACGACATAGACGACGTTCGGCTGCTTTGCCAGAATCCCGGGAAGTGCGCGAATGACGTTCTCAATGCCCTTGTTCGGAGATAGCAGCCCGAAGGTAAGCAGAACGGACTTTCCCTCCGTGCCGAACTTGTCCTTGAAGAAGTTTGGGTCCATGAATGGAAGATCGGGAACGCCGTGCGGAATCACATCGATCTTTTCGCCCGGCACCGCATAGACCTCGCGCAGCAGCCGCGCCGCCAGCGCGCTCATCACAATCATGCGATCGGAAAGATGGGCAATCTCTTCAAGCGCCATGCGCTGATGCGCGTCCGGCTCGCGCAGCACGGTGTGCAAAGTAGTCACCAGCGGCATCTTCAGCCTGCGCAGCAATGTCAATATATGGCGTCCCGCGCTGCCGCCGTAGATGCCGTATTCGTGCTGAAGACAGACAAGATCGTTGCCGTTGAAGTTGAGAAAATCGGCGGCTCGCGCATAAGACGAGATATCCTCTTGCTCCAGCTCCAGGCGCACTCGTCTTGGATAGTCGTAGCTCGAATCGAGATCGTTGACCGGTATTGCAAACAGCCGTTCCTCCCCGTATTCTGCCGCAAGCGCCGAGCACAGGTCGGTTGTAAAAGTGGCTATGCCGCACTTGCGCGGCAGGTAGTTGCCTATAAACGCAATGCGGGTCGGCAACGGCAGTTTGCACGCTTTCGTTGCAATATGCAAGCCGGTTTCCGCAACCGGATCTGCAATCCGCCTCTCTCGATGCATCCAATCGCAGATGGGCATTAGATCCTCCATTTATATTCAAATCCGGCAAAGAATCAGTAGAAGGTCTACAATCGTGAGGCCCAGTACAGCTCCTCCGTTCGGATAGATTCCTTAACTCCCGCCATGCGGCCGCCGCGGCCTCTCTTCGAGGCCGAGGCGGCTACAAGACAGGTTCAGCGCAAGCTTCCCGTCGTTGCGTTCGCGGGGCTGCCGATTGCGTCGCCGGAAACAACCAGTTCCACACGGCGGTTCTCTTGCCTGCCCGCTGAGTTATCGTTGGAGGCCACCGGCAGCGTGTTGCCGAAGCCCTGGCTGCTTAAAGAGTTTGCCGTGACGCCCTGCACGATCAGGAAGTCGCGGACGGCGCCTGCGCGATTCTCCGAGAGCTTCTGGTTCATTGCGTCGCCGCCGACGTTATCGGTATAGCCGCCAACCGCGATGTTGAGCCCCGGATAGGCAATGAGAATTCCCGCGACCTTGGCGAGCTTCTCCCGCGCGCCCGGCTTCAACGAATACTGTCCTGTGTCGAACAATACATCCGACATGCTGACAATCAGCCCGCGCGCGCTATCGCGCGTCGCGAGAATCAGGTTCAGTTGCTCCGACAACTGCGCGCGCATCGCGGCCTTGTCGCTGTCGGCCTGGTGTTCATTCTGCTGAGCAGTCTGCGCGGCGAGGCGAGCCTGCTCCGCGTCCGCTTGAGCAGCGGAGATCGTGGCCGCCGATGCTGCCTGGTTTGCGGCCATGTCAGCCTGCGCCTTGGCGGCATCGAACTGCGCCTTTGCCGTGTCAGCCTGCGCTATCGCCGCATTGGACTGAGCTTGATCCTTTAGACGCGTAGCATCGTCGGTTTGCGCCTGCGAGCTTGCCAGCGCGTCGCTCGATGCCTGGCGATCGTTCGCCAGACGCTCTTCATCGATCTTCTTCACTGCGACTTCTCGCGCATCTTCGGCAGTCTGCACGGTCTCTCGCGAAAGTGCAATGAGCGGCTTTTCGTTTGCGTAATGGCGGGAGGCGTATCCGTCGGCCTTGTCCATTAACTCTGTAGCATGGGCGTAGCTCGCGCTGGCATACGTCTCCGCTCCCTCGGATCGGGCAATCCGCATCGCATTGCGCGCCTCGTAGAATTCCAATGGAAGTCCGGCGTTCAAGACAACTGGGTCGAACTTGTAGCCGGTGGGAATATAGCCCCCGCGCTCCATCAGTTCATACTTCGCATTAACTGCCTCGGTGGTCCCTTTCGTGTCCGGGCGAACAACGTTCTCGAGGACGACCACATCGCTGGGCTGCCGGACCGCATAGTACGGCTCCGCCGTAACGATCAGAGCGAAGGACTGGAGGTCCGTCGTTGCCGTGAGCTTGCTCCGGTCGTTGCCGCCTACCAGCACTTCTCCAAGGTTCACCGGCCGTCCCTCGGGAGAAATCGCCCACAGAACGTAGGTAAGGTATTCACCACCGAACGTGGTTGGACTTTGCAGGTTTCCGAAGTCCGCCTCCACTTCCATGGTCCCGCGTTTGCTTCTCACCTTGGCTTTGCCATCGGCTGTGGGCATCAAGGTCGTGCCCGCGAAATCCACATCCGTGGCCCCGCTCCGATGCCTATAGTTGACCGCTACGACCGAACGATTGATCACAATAACGCGGTAAGTGGACGGGCCTGTCGATTCGGTAACCGTTGTCGTTTGCACAGTGGTTTGAGCAATTGCGCTCAAGCCGAGGGCGCTTCCTAGGACGAACATTACGATGCGTTTCAAGATTTCTCCTTCAGGCAGAACTCTGCCGGGTTAGGTTGTTGTGTTACGTTGGCGCATGCTGCCTGTCCAATCGCGGCGGCGAGCTCTCTCAATGCCCCACTTTGAACTGAGTCAGGTAGCTGAAAAGGCCAAAAATCTTCATCAGCCACAGAATCACGGCAATCACCACAACGCCATTCAGGATTCCCTTGATCTGCCCTTGCATGGGAATGAAGCTATTGACCAGCCATAGCAGCACTCCGATTACGCCTAATGTGATGAGAATGGTGACAAGCGGCATGTTCTGTCCGACGTGGAACTGAGAAAGGCCGTCAAGCAGGCCGGCAATTTTCAGCAGCCACAGAATCACGGCAATCACCACAACGCCATTCAGGATGCTCTTGATCTGGCCTTGCATGGGGATGAAGCGGTTGACCAGCCATAACAGCAGGCCCACTACGGCTAGCGTGATAACAACAGTGACGAGCGGCATTGCATCTTCTCCAATCTCTTTTGAACTCGATCCGCACTGAGGACAACTTCGATCCGGTCGATAAACTCACGTACAGCTGCTTGCTTCTTGCCCGGCTCTGTCTGGCATTTGCAAATGCAAATGGGCAAACACGGAGGTCAACAGGCGAAGGCCTATTGTTGCGGCGCGTCCTTGCGCAACCCGGCGGCTAAGAGGAACATGTCTCCGATGGTCTGCCTTACAGCGGCCAGGGGAAAGAGGAGCGCATTCACTCTTCTTCCCGATCATTCTTCCAAGGTAACGAGGAAATTGCTGAGCAACTATGCACACCTGGAAGGATTGAGGCGACGGCATCCGGCTCGGGAGATATTTACACCGTCGCTTCCGGCGCATCGGCATCTGTTCCAGACGGCAGCCGCAGCGGCAAGTCAAGGCGCGCCACGCCAATGCGGGTATCGGCCATCTTTGCCGAATTGTTAGGCGCCGCTATCTCCCGGAATCGGCTGGAACAGGCTGTCGCGGCTGGCCGCGCGGGACCCACGCCAGGTCGCCGCTCAGCACATAGATTGCGAGCGCCGCGGCCATGAAGACCGCGCCCACCCAAAAGCGCCAGTCGAGATGCATCCGCCTCCAATAAGGTCCGGCATCCGGCTCGCCGCTGTTGCCGCTGTTACCTTCGGGGTTATGCTTGTTTCCGGTCATCGTTTCTCCATTGCTGCAAGGCTTCCGCTCCCGTCCCAGACTCTTTGCCGTCGTTCATTGGGCCGCCCAGTCACGGTTGGTGCGCAACCGCTGCGGTAACCTGCGCCTGCGGGGCGGACTCCGCTATGGGTGTGCTGGTTGCCGGGGGAAGCTTGTCCACCGGCGCTTCGGTCCCCGCCGGGAAGATGAGGATTTGTATCGATCCCCAATCCGCGTCCAAAGCCGCTCCTGTCTGCTTGCCCAATCCCAGCGTCTTAAGCTGGCTGTCGTCGAATCCAAAGTTCTCCACCAGATACTCGCGCACAACCATGGCCCTGGCCTCGGAAAGCACCTGATCCTTCTGGGTATCTCCCTCGCTGCCCATGGAAGCCACCACGACAGCGACTCCGAATGGGTTCCGCGCCAGGAACTCCCCGCCGGCATTGAGCGATTTCTGGTCCTTCAGCTTGGCCGAATCGCGCGCGTCGAAGAGCTGCTTGGCCGTATAGGTAAACGCCTTCAATGGCGTGCCTGCGGGAAGCCCGCCAATCTTGTTTGCCGCCAGCGAGGCGGAGTCTTCGTATCCGCGCTTCTTGAAATATCCGCTCAAGAGGAAGTTATGCTTCAGAGCTTCCATATTCTCCTGGAAGTCTGTCGCCCCCGCCTTCGCCTGAATCATCGTTGCATTCAGCGTAGCTGTGGTCTGATTCAGGTTCTCATAAAGTTGCTTGTCGTTCACCAGAGCGCCCACTGTTCCTTGGCCCGAATCGATCTTGGAGCTTACCGAATTCAGGTGCGCCGTCGCTTGAGTCACGTTTTCGACTGCTTGCTGGCTGCTATCCAGCATCGCGCTCGCCTTCTTGAGAATATCCGCCATTACCAGCGGCTGCTCGCTCTCGATGGTCTCGCCATCCTTCACCTCGCCTTGCCCGGCAGATCCGAAAGATATCGCTACGAACTGATTGCCCAGCAACCCCTCGGTTTGGATCGAGGCCACCGAGTCCTGCTTGATCACCTCGCGCGTCGACTTGTCGAGGTTCATCAGCACGGTGACTCTTTCGCCGGGCTTGTGAGGCAATTCGATGCTTTGCACAGTTCCGCTGTGAACCCCGCCCACCTGCACATCCGCTCCGGCTGCCAGGCCTGCAACATTGTCGAATTGCGCCTTCAGCTTGTAGGTGGATTGAAACAGATACTCCTTGCTCCCGATAATGAAGACACCGGCGGCCAGAACTGCCAGCGTCACAACAATGAATGCTCCCAGCCGTGCCACTCTCGACATAACTCCTCCTACGACTGCTTCAGAAATTCTTTTACAAACTCGATGTCGCTCTGCTGAAGGTCTTCAAACTCGCCCTCGATCGCGACTTTGCCCCGATCCAAAAGCGCCAGACGGTTGGCAATGGTTCTGGCGCTGTGCAGATCGTGAGTGACTACGATGGATGCCATTTGGCGCTCCCGCTGCAGCTTGAGAATCAAGTCGTTGATCTCCCCGGAACTGATAGGGTCCAGGCCGGCCGTTGGCTCATCGAGAAGCAGTATCTCCGGCTCCAGCGCAAGCGCGCGCGCCAGCCCAACGCGCTTCTGCATTCCGCCGGAGATATCGGAAGGCATCTTATCGAGATCGCCTTCCATTCCCACCTCGGCCATCAACTGCTTCACGCGGTCGCCTCGCTCAGACCTCGACATTCCTCTCCTATGGCGCTTCAGAGGGAACGCAACGTTCTCGGCAACGGTGAGCGAATCGTAGAGCGCCGCGTGCTGAAAGAGGAAGCCCATCTTCTTGCGGATTTCGCTCATCCGGTCAAGCGGCAAACCGGCAATGTCCTGGCCATGGATTCTTATCGAGCCCGAGTCAGGCTGATCTAGGCCGATGATGAGCCTCAGCAAGACGCTCTTGCCTGTCCCGCTGCGGCCCAGCACTGCCAGCGTCTCTCCGCGGCTCACGCTCAGGCTCATTCCATCGAGAACCTTTTGGCTCCCGAAGGATCTCTTCACGTTATCGACGGCGACAACGGGCGCGCCGCCGTTCTCTTCGGCTTCCGCTTGCTTCATCGCAATTTCATAAGTTGTGGCCATTGCTTTTCACTCGCCGCGGAGTCATTAGTTGGGGAAGACAACGAGAATGATCTTGACCAGTACAACATCGGACAGGATCACAAAGAGAGATGCAAGCACGACCGAGTTAGTCGCCGCGCGGCCCACGCCCTCGGCGCCTCCGCGCGTGCGCATTCCTTGAAAGCAGGCAACCAGCCCAATAATCAGGCCAAACACCGCCGTCTTCAGCGTAGGCGGCAGAAAGTCTTTCAGCGTTGCGCCGCTGAAGCCCTTGTCGATGAACTGGTGGAATGAGATTGGCTCAACCAGCGTCTGCGCAACCCAGCCCATCAGCAAGCCACCCGCGTCCGCTGCAACGGTAAGCAGGGGCAGCATCAGCATGCATGCCAGAATGCGCGTCGCCGCCAGATATCTGTACGGGTTGATGGCGGAGGCCTCAATGGCATCGATCTGCTCCGTCACCTTCATCGACGCCAGCTCCGCTCCGATTCCCGCCCCCACTCGCCCGCTTACGACCAGGCCGGTAATAATCGGGCCCATCTCCTGGATCACGGCGTAGACGACGGAGATGGGGAGAAGCGATTTTGCTCCGAATTGCGTCATGATGGAGCGGGTTTCCATCGACAGCACAACACCTACGGATGCGCCTGCCAGGACGACCAGAGGCAATGACTTGGATCCAACTTCGTCCAGTTGCCGGACTAACTCGCGCCACTCATACGGCGGCGTAACGGCGGCCTTGCATACTTTCCAGAAGAAGATGCCAAGGCTTCCGAACCACTCGAAGAAGCCGTCGATAAGTCCCGTGGCGGGATTCTCCGCGATGCTAATAGGCGCGCTCCGCCGTCCCGGAAGCGGCGGGATAACGGCTGCGACGTTTGTGTATCCGCTGCTGCTCAATGGTTTGGACCAGGGGCTGGCGCTCCGTGCGCATTGTTCAGGTGCATGCGTGAAAGCAAGGAGTGGGGTCCGCTATATAAGAACTCCAGGGCGATGTTTCCGCCGGCATAGACCAGCAGGTTGTAGTTGCCAATGCGGAGTGCATCCTTCGCGCCGTAGCGATCCGGATACCAGCCATAGACAGCGGTCATCGAACCCGCGTAGGGAGCGACCAGCGCGGGGAATGAGAAGATGCGCCGGCCATCTTCGCCGTGGCGCGCCGTTAATGTGGACAAGAGGGCATGGCGCAGCCGCGGGAAAACTCCCTGGCACTCGCAGCGGTAGTACAGCGTATCTTCCCTCAAGGCTTCCGCCAGCGCATAGCGCGTCGTTGTGCCAACTGCCACGATGCCAAAGTCCGATCCGAATCGCCTGCTGTATCCCTTGAGGCCTTGATTCCATTCCGGCGGAGAATTGCCTACCTGTCCAATACCGGCCGCGACAGCCGAGCCGGCAATTGGGTACGGGCCGAACGCATCGAAAGCATAATTGCGGGCCATGGTTGCCTGGGTTGGACGCTCATAGGTCAGGTCCAGTCGCGGCACAGTCGTGCTTTCCACCCCGCCCGATGAGTTTTCTGTAGATGTCAGCGATTGAGATCGTAACGCCGCAGGCAGGCCGGCCAGGAGAGCAATGACCGAGACTAGGAGGATCGCCCGAGGAATTGTTGCGACTAGAGAGTATTTGATCGATCGGATTCGGGGCCTACTTGCCGAATCGTCGCGGCAGACGCGCAAGGGCTGCGAACTCCATCTCCTCATGAATGGCACCGAGATCCCCTCCGATCGACATCACATCGCGCCGGCGCCTATGTCGCTGTTAATGACATGCGCTCGCTGCTTACTTAGCGATAGTGACAGGATTGGAACCGCCGTGGATGGTCATAATTGCTCCCCATGGCGTTTGCAGAGTCACCGGGCTATTTCAGAGATGAGCAAAACGACTCAGACATACGCCCGATCCATTGCAGCAGCGGATTGATCCGGTCGAATCGCCCGGCAGCTTCTTCCTTTTCCGCCGTGAACGAGGCGAACCATCGGCAGTATGGGAGTTCGATTTACCAGTCTTTATTGCTTGCTCGCATGAACGACATATCGTTCCGGAGCCGCGCCGATATAGTGAAAGGGATAGCAGGTTACAAGAGTTAGGCCTGGCTGAGTTGTAGAAGATACGATAGCCCCGTCTCGTGGATCGGTGATCTGGATCCAATCCACTTTGTACGTGGCGGCTCCGGATGCTGTTTGGAGGACAATCTCGTCATCGTTGCGAATGTCTTTCAACCCTCTGAAGTAGGTGTCACGGTGCCCGGCGATTCCAATGTTTCCGGGCTCGCCTGGGAGGGACGTCCCTTCGATATGCCCTACGCCCAGCCGCAGAGTCCGCGATGCCGTCCCTTCAAGAACGGCCACCGACACTCCAATCTTGGGAATCTCAATGCGCCCCAGAACATCCCCTTCTTTGATCGTTATCTTGGGAAGCGCCGCTCTGTGCTCTGCTTCCGCATGAATCTGTTTCTCCAGGGTAAGCGAGGCGTCTCTCTGATAGAGCCTCGCGCCGATCAGCACAAGCGCAACATAGCAGAGAGCGAGAACGCCGGTGAGCAGAAGGATGCGCTGCGTCCAGCGCATGAACCTTTGGCCTCGCTTTGCAAAGCTATCCTGCTCTGTTGCGGCAATCATGGTTGATCCCCTTTACCGCCTGACGCGAGAGGCGCCAAAGTCAACGAGTATCCGGCTCGGGTGCGGACCGACAGCCGCCCATGCCCCGGCGCGCTGACCCTCACATCTAGAATCCGATAGCCGTTACCCTGTTTTGAAATCGTGGGGACGTAGGCCAGCGTGTACTGATTGCGAATATCGCGGGCGATCTTCTCGCAGATTGTGGCGACCTCCTTTGACGATTCCGGAAAGAATGCCTCGCCGCCAGTCTCTTTCGCAAACCGCTTGAGGACGCCTGGATTCTGATCGCCGTCGGGCTCATCGAAGATGCCGATAGCGTAGATGATGGCGGCGGAGCGTTTGGCCATTTCGATAACCTGGGCAAGAGTGTGCCTGCTCGCGTTGTCGCCGCCGTCGCTGATCACAATAAGCACTTTCTTGTCCCATTTGCCTTGCTGCAGATGATCGAGGGACGCGGCCATCGCATCGTAGAGAGCGGTCTCCCCAATCGTATCGATTGCATTCAGCCCCTGTTCCAACTGATCTCGCCGATCCGTGAACTGCATATTCGCCGGCAGGCCATACGACACGCGCTCATTGAAATTGACCACAAACATCTGGTCGTGCGGATTGCTCGAGCGGGCAAACAACAATGCCGCGGCAATTACGTCTGCGCGCTTCGGGCTCATGCTCCCGCTATTGTCGATAACCAGGCCGGCCGTGACCGGAAGATCCTCGTGGCTGAAAGTCTTGACGTGCTGAAGAACTCCGTCCTCGTACACCTGAAAATCCTCTTTATCGAGGCCGGAAACAAGCGCATTGTTGCGGTCTACAACGGTCGCGGTCAAGACTACCAAATCCGCATTGACTGTGAGCGTGTATTCGCCGCCTGCATGATCTTGCGCGGAAGAGTGAGCCCGGGACCAGGCAACTTCAGCCAACGCGGCGGAAACCATAAGAGCAAGTAACAAGAATGAAAAGCAGTGCATCGGCGCCTTGCGCGTCGCGGCCCAGGAATGTTCCGGAGCGGACACGCCAGTCTCCCTCTTGAGTCGTGTCTTGGACGCGCTCATCTCCGGCCTCCTTGTTATTCTTTGAAGTGTGCTGAGGCGTCCCTGCCAATTAGCTTTCATGCTCTCGCGAAAGGGAGAGGCGATACTCGCGCATCGCCTCATTCGCTGATTTACCTCGACTAACTCGGCTAGTTTAGCGAGTGCACTGAAGCCTTGAGGTTCGGGAATTACATGGTCTTCTTGACAAACCCGGAAACCAGAAAGCTTGCGCCCAGAAGCATCAATCCGGACAGTCCAATCAAGCCAAGATCGCTGCCAGTCTGCGGCAGAGAAGCGACCTCAACCGGCGCCGGCGCGGCGGCAGCCGCAACAGGAGCAGGGGGCGCTTCTACAACTTGGGCCGTGGCAACAGTCTCCCCGGCTGGATTGACTGCCTCAAGCGGCGCAGTCTTCAAAGTCTCCTCGGGCGCGGCTACCAGTACGGCCGGCGTCGAAAGAACGATCTCATTTGTCTCCTTGGCCAGTTGAAGGGCTCTGGTTCTTTCATAGACAAACTCATCGCCCGTTTCGCGATTCGGATAGAACCAGGTCCTCAGAGCCTCAGGCTGTCCGGCAGGCCGCTCTCGAAAGGTGATAACCGTCTCGCCGGTTACTTTCACGCGCGAGCGCGGAATTGCGAGAATCGTGGTGAATACATGCGTTTCGTCCTGATTGAAGATCTGGACGATATGGCGGTCCGAGAGCGAGTCCGTTACCTTGAAAACATAAGTGCCTGCCGGCAGAATCTGTGCGCCGGAGCCCGGAACTTCGACCGGGCCGCTGAAGGTGATGACAGACTTGCGATTCCATTCGTCGGCGTTGGCTTTCGGCGCGGCGAGTACACAGAGCGCGGTAAGGCACAGCCCTGTTCCCAAACTTGTGAGCAGTTTCATTGTTTCTCCATTGCTTCCTCCGACTCACTCGCACGGGGGTTGTTATGCGGCCTCTGTATGTTGTCGGGTTCACCAGAGTTCGCACGCCGGAAAGTCCGGCAGCTTTCTATCCGTGGTGTGTACTGAAGACCAGTATTTCCTACGGATCGATCCCTTGCTGACCAATATTGACCTTGAGCGACGAGGCCGCGCGCAGCCTCGTCGGCCGCAATCCGTATTAATGATGTTGGGTCCGCGCGCCTGCTTCGACCTGCGGGGTTGTTCAATAATGTAGTCGGCTATGTCCGACTCTTAACCGACAGCAGCGAGAGGAGGATCAGCCCGCGCAAGTTTCAGTTCATGCGTATAGGATCGCGGTCCGTGTTTCTACCGCATAATCTGAGAAGCATGGATGTAGCGCGGCAAGTCGCCAGCAATTCTTTAGTCGCTAACCCCCAGTCCCTCGCCCTCATGCACTACCATGGTTCCCATGCACGTTCTTTCCGCAGCCGAGATGCAGACCTGCGACCGCTTGACCACCAAGCGGTATGGAGTGGCGTCGCTGGAACTGATGCGGGCGGCCTCGGCGGTTGTGGCGGCCTTCGCGCGCCACGAGTTTCCGGCTGCAAGGCGGGTGACTGTACTCTGCGGACGCGGCAACAACGGCGGCGACGGCATGATGGCCGCGCGGCTGCTTGCTTCGGCAGGCCTCGAAGTGACCACGCTGCTGCTAGGCTCTCGCGATAGGCTTACCGGCGACGCGGCTGAGGCCTGGCGCGAACTGACCAGCCCTGCTCATGGACTCATCGCCATCATTGAGACGCCCGAAGATCTGGCCCTGCACAAAGCCGCGCTGGAGGCCGACCTGATTGTCGATGCCGTCGTCGGTACAGGCTTCAAGCCGCCGCTGAAGGGCCTGGCGCTGGCTGTGCTCGAATGGGTGAAAGCTAGTTCAGCTCCCGTTCTCGCCGTTGACGTACCCAGTGGATGGCCGGCGGACGAGACCAGCGCCACGGTAGCCGGTCCGGTCTTTCCCGCCGATGCCGTCATCACATTCACCGCGCCCAAGCCGGCGCACGTCTTTGGCCAGTTGACCCGGCACTGGGGTCAGCCCATTGTGGTTGCGCCCATCGGCTCGCCGCGGGAGGCCGTTGTTTCGGCTCTGAATCTGAGCTGGGCCGGTTCGTCGCTCGCGCTCGCGCAGGCGCCTCGCCAAGCCTCGGCCAACAAGGGCAACTACGGCCACGTGCTGGTTGTCGGAGGCTCGGTGGGCAAGTCGGGCGCTCCAGCCATGACGGCACTGGCGGCGCTGCGGGCCGGGGCAGGCTTGGTGACTGCGGCTGTTCCCGCGCCGGTGCTGCCGCTGGCAGCAGCCATCGCGCCGGAGCTGATGACCTGGCCGCTGGCCGCAAACGCCGCCGGCTCTGTCGCGGCGGAAAACCTGGCCCCGGAACTGCTCGCGGCGCTGGTAGCAGGAAAAACCGTGCTGGCCATCGGTCCCGGCCTCGGCCAGAATCTGGAGACAGTCAAATTCGTTACGGGCCTGCTCTCGGCAATCAGTATCCCGGCGGTCATCGACGCCGACGCGCTCAACATTCTGGCGGCCAAACCGGTGCTGCTGGCCAAATTGGCTAAAGGACGCACGCTGGTGCTCACACCGCATCCGGGCGAGATGGCGAGGCTTGCCGGGATCGCGACAGCCGAGGTGCAAGCCAACCGGCTTGACGTGGCGCGGGGGTTTGCCCAGCGCAACGGCGTCACGCTGGTGCTGAAGGGCGCGCGGACGATCATTGCGCACCCCGACGGCCGCTCAGCCGTAAACACGACCGGCAATCCTGGCATGGCCAAGGGAGGCAGCGGCGATCTGCTGACCGGGCTGATCGCGGGCCTGTTGGCGCAGTTCCCCGGCGAGCCGGCGCGGGCCGTCGAGGCGGCGGTTTATTTGCACGGATTGGCCGCCGACATGGCCGTGCGGGCCGCCGATGAACACACGCTGCTGGCCACCGACAGCCTCGTTCATCTTTCACGCGCTTTTCGCTTTCGCACAAGCGGCGCGAACGGGTATCTTTGGTTGCAGGGGCAACCGGCGGAGTCTTTGCAGACCGCAGCCCTTCATGAGGCCACGCAATGAGTCCAGAAGCCCCTCCCGCAAGCAGGACGCACGAATTCACCACCACGAGCGGCGCGGACACCATCGAGGTGGGCGGCAAGCTGGCCGGTTTGCTCGTGCCGCCGCAACTGCTGATTCTGCGCGGCGATCTGGGCACCGGCAAGACCACCCTCGTGAAAGGCATCGCCCAGGCCCTGGATGCCGCCGAGGCCGACGAGGTGACCAGCCCGACGTTTACGCTGATTCACGAGTACGACGGCGCGCGCGACGGCAAGCCGGTGAAGCTCTATCACCTCGATGTCTATCGCCTGGAGGGCGAGCGTCAGTTAGAGACTCTAGGCCTGGATGAGTTGCTAACTCCGGACGCGCTGGTCCTGGTCGAGTGGGGCGAGAAATTCAAGAGCATCCGGAAGAAAGCTACCGGCGAGATAGCGATAACGTCCGCCGGTGGCGACGCGCGCAAGATTACCGTAACGCTGAAAGAGTAGTGGCGCAGCTTCTCCAAGCGAGCCCCCCTGCCCATCTCTCGATAACTCACGACGATACATTCATGCTCCGATTCATCTCTCGTTAAGACGGCGGCGATTGGCCTGCACAGGACATTCTTACCTGTAAATAGATGGTCAATTCTGCTCGGAAACGCGAGACTTACCCACCGAAAAAATCAGGCAGCCATGAGCAATCCGGCACAGAATTCTCACCTTACACTTGCTATTTTTTGAAAGTCGTACAGTGTCGGCAGTCCCAACTGAGTCGACACGATGACGAGTTTTTACGCTGTGCCACCAAGGTCGGACGAGAGGTTACAAATGCGCAATTTCAGGACAGGATTCGTGTGCTTGCTGGCGGCTCTGCTGGCCGCCTTCGCGGCCGGTTGCGGTCAAGAAACAGTTACTATCCCCGGCGTGGTGTCGGTAACCCCCGCTCAAGGCGCCGCAAATGTTGCAATAAACGCGCCAATTAGCGCGACCTTCAGCCAGGCGATGAGTGCAGCCTCACTCACCCCCACAACCTTCACGGTCGCAGCCCAGGGCGGCGCTGCCGTGACTGGAACCGTCGCGTACTCTGGCTTGGTCGCTACGTTTACGCCTACGTCGAACGGCGGTGCTCTGGCATACAACACCACCTACACGGCGACGATCACCACCGGAGCCGCGACCCCCGGCGGCGCTGAGCTGGTTGGCAACTACGTGTGGAGCTTTTCCACGGGCGCCCCAGCTGCGTTAACCGTGGCAGTAACCCCAGCTCCATTCGCTCAAGATGTTGCCTTGGCAGCGCCAATCACCGCGACCTTCAGCCAGGCGATGAACTGTGCGACGCTCGCATCTCCCGCGGCTTCCTTTACAGTCACAGCCCCTGGCTCCGTTGCCGTAGTTGGAACCGTCACGTGCCCTGGCGCAGTTGCGACGTTTACGCCGACTGGCGGCGCTCTCCCGTCCTACGGCACCACCTACACGGCCACGATCACCACCGGGGCTACGGACCTTATAGGCTTCCCGCTGGCTGGCGGCAACTACGTGTGGACCTTTACCACGATTGCCCTGCCGCCTGTAATTACACCAGCGCCGACGGTCATTTCAACCATCCCTGTAACCCCAAGCGCAGTCGCCCCCATCGTCATCGAGGACACGACCGTGCCCCTCAATCAGGCAATCAGCGCCAGGTTCAACGAGCCGATGGACTCTGGCACGATCATCGGGACAAACTTTACGCTGACAGGACCGGGTATCACTCCCGTGTTAGGTGGTACGGTTACTTACGCACCGAGTACAAATTCGCTGCTGTACCATTTGTCGGCGAATCTGCTGCCCAGCACCACGTATACAGCCACGATCACAGGTGGTCCTGCCGGCGTCCGGGATCTGGCCGGCCAGCCCATGGCTGGCAACTATAGTTGGATATTCATGACCGGCACGACTGCCGACAACACCCCGCCGGAGCTGGTTAGGACGGTCCCTGGAGACACGGCCCCAGGTGTGCAGGCCATTAACGTGCCTCTGAACCAGGCAGTGCATGCAACCTTCACCAAGGCGATGGATCCAACGACTCTCACCACGACAACCTTCCTGCTTTATAAGGGTATCGCGGCGAGCGGAACTCCGCTGCTGGCAAAGATCACCTATGATGACACCACTCTCATTGCCACTCTCACGCCCACGGCCCTGCTGCTTGCGAACACAGCCTATACCGCAACGGTGACCAACGCAGCAACGGACCTGGCTGGCAATCCGCTGGGGAACACCGTTCCATCCCCATTCACGAATCCATGGACGTTCACGACCGGTGCGGCAGTGGTTCCGCCGCCAGTCGTCCTTGGGCCGTTCATATTGCATTTTGGCGGCCTTGGCGGCGGCGCCGGAATGACCAATCAGGGACTCCTTACGGTCATCAACAACGGAGGGATCGCGACGACGGGCGCCTCGACGCTGG
The DNA here is from genome assembly GCA_049520855.1 of Occallatibacter sp. Taxonomy (GTDB): domain Bacteria; phylum Acidobacteriota; class Terriglobia; order Terriglobales; family Acidobacteriaceae; genus Telmatobacter. Next base: position 3,630 of record JBEKPI010000020.1, on the reverse strand, counting down.
TTACCGGATTCCACGACACCACCCTTCCGAAGGTTGGCGCGGTATGGCCATGCACGTATACGGAAACGCCACTCAATTCTGGGCAAGTGAATGGAGTGATCGACACCGCTCCGGGCACAAGTGAGCCCACTAGCGCATGTCCCGATGAAGGAACCGCTCAAACGATGGCCATCGCGACCGAAGCGGCGCTGGAAGCTCGCATCGCTTACACAACTCTTCAAGGCCTGCCCTCAACCGGCGTTCTGGCAGCGGAGATAGGCGGTACGACCATTTACCCTGGCGTTTACACAAACGCGAGCTCAGTTGGCATTACGCTTGGAGATCTAACTCTCGACGCTCAGGGCGATCCCAATGCCTCCTGGGTCTTCCAGATCGGATCCTCTCTCACCGTAGGCGATCCAGTCGGACCTCAAACCCGCAGTGTCATCCTGTCCGGCGGCGCCAAGGCCGGCAATGTCTTCTGGGCAGTCGGTGGCCTTCCCGGCGCGGTCATCAACTACGGCGGAGGCGGGACGATGGTAGGAACCATCATCTCTCAACCGGGAATCACGGTTTCCAGTCCCGCACAGGCCACCTCGTCGACGGTAACGACGATCAACGGCAGAGTGCTGGCTTTGGATGCGTCGACCACCCTGGTGAACACTGTCATCAATGTGCCGTAGCGCCATGCTGAGACCGCCCCCTGGGGCGGTCTCAGCCAGTTTCAGGCAATGCGCTGTTTAGCATTTCCAATTCGCGCCGAGTTAACCCGGCGCTGAGATTTTCGATGATCGCGACGCGCAGTTCGGGAGGCGGCAATGAGATTGAGTGCAAGGGTGATTTTCACGGCGGCAATTACTGTTTTCCTTATGCCTGCGTTTCTGCTCCACGGTGGCAAGGCGGCTGCCCAGGTGTCGGCGTCCAGGCCATATTCCAGCGGCCAGGAGACCGGCACTCCCAAGGTTGAAGTGTTCCTGGGCTACTCGTATCTGCAAGCGGTGCCTAAGCTGGCTGATGGAAACCGCCTGGTGTGGCTCAATGGCGGCAGCGCCTCCATCGCATACAACCTGAACCGCCATTTGGGGATCGTTGCCGACATTGGAGACTACACCAACTCGGAGATCCGATTCCAGGGCGCATACAAGGCTACAGTCGACGTGGACAACGCAAACGGAGGCGCTCTCAGCTATCTCTTCGGGCCGCGTTATTCCTTCCGGCAGCACGACAGGTTCACCCCCTTTGCGCAGGTACTTTTTGGCGGCGTACACGCCGGCGCGGTGGTGCTCTCCAATTGCAACATGAATTGCACGCTTCTTCCCGATCAGAATGCGTTTGCCATGACCGCCGGCGGCGGCCTGGACATCGAGGTGCGCCGTCATCTTGCTATCCGCGTGATTCAAGCCGAATACATGATGACCAGGTTCACGGATTACAACACCGGAGAAGGCGCGACGCAGAACGACATGCGGCTCTCGGCCGGAATCGTCTTCCGCTTCGGCGGAAATGCCGCTCCGGCCCAGCCGCCTCCATCGCCAATAGCGTACTCCTGTTCGGTCAACCCAACGTCTGTCTTTTCTGGAGAACCGATTGCCGCCTCGGGCACGGCTCTGAATCTGGACCCCGCGAAGACTGACGTATACACGTGGTCTGTAGACGGCGGAACGGTGACCGGATCGCTGAGCACCGCAAAGATCGACACAACGAATCTTGCCCCTGGCGCCTACACGCTCAAGTGCCATGTGTCGCAGGGCGAGAAGCCGGCCGACAATGCGGATGCCACCGCGCCGTATACCGTGAAGGCATTTGAACCGCCGACCGTCAGTTGCGCGGCCAACCCCGCCACCGTGATCTCCGGAGATTCTTCCACAATCACGGCAACCGCCGTCAGTCCGCAAAACCGCCCACTGACCTACAGCTACAGCTCGACCTTCGGGACGATGAGCGGAACCGGCTCGACGGCTGCTCTCTCTACCGTTGGCGCGCCGGTTGGATCGATCACCGTAACCTGCAGTGTCGTCGATGACAAGAGCCAAACCGCCTCGGCCACAACCAAGGTGTTGGTTGCGCCACTGGCTGCCGCTCCCAAGCCCATTACAAGCGATCTGTGCTCCGTCAGCTTCGATCGGGATGCTCGCCGCCCGTCTCGCGTGGATAACGCGGGCAAGGCCTGCCTGGACGGAATCGCGCTCAACCTGCAGCGCGACTCCGGCGCGAGACTTGCCATCGTAGGGAACGCGGCCAGCACGGAGAAGGGCAGCAAGAAACTCGCCGCGGAACGCGCCGTCAACACGAAGGCCTATCTGGTCAGCGAAAAGGGGATCGATTCAACCCGCATCGCCGTCTACACCGGCTCTCAGGATGGAAAGACAGTTTCGACCACTTTAATTCCTTCGGGCGCTACGTTCGATGACACGGGCGACGCGCCGGTGCAATAGAGAAGAAGCAAGCAAAACGGCGGATTCGGCAGAGCATAGTTCGAAGCCGCCGTACAACTCGCTGATCGACCAAAGGCTGACTGGAGATACCCCTCCAGCCAGCCTTTGATTTAGACTCGAATGAATGGAAATAGACGAGATTCTCGAGCGGATCGCATTGTTCACGGGAAAGTTCGAACGAGAGGCCGTCGAAGCGGCGATTGCCCGCAGGGACGAGATTATTCCTGAGCTTCTCCTTGTTCTGGAAGAGATCGCCGATCCGGACGAGGCGGCCGACATCGACGACGTTGGCGATTGCATGGCGCACCTTTACGCCATGTTTCTGCTGGCGCAGTTTCGCGAGACGCGCGCTTACCCGATCCTGCTGCGGATTGCGCTGCTGCCCAGCTATTTGCTCGAATCCCTTTTTGGAGACTGCATTACGGAAAGTTTCGGCCGGGTTCTTGCCTCGGTTTGCGGCGGCGATATGGAGGGGATTCAATCCCTCATTGAAAATCCGGATGCCGATGAATGGGTGAGAGGCGCGGCGCTGAGTGGTTTGGTCACTCTTGTCGCCGCCGGGATCAAGAGCCGCGAGGAGATTCTGAGTTACTTTGCGGAGTTGTTTCACGGCAAGCTGACGGACAAGAACGATATTATTTGGAGCGATCTTGTCGTGTACAGCGCGGACCTGTGTGCGCAGGAACTGCTTGGCGAGATCGAGAAAGCCTATGAACTGGGACTGGTAGACCCATCGATCGTCGGTTTGGAAGGTGTTCGCAAGGATTTTGCCAAGGGCAAGGATTGGGCCATGGAACGGCTTGCCGGCGATCCCCATCTCCGCCTGATTGACGACACCGTGAGAGAGATGGCGGGGTGGGCGAGCTTCAACGAGGATGAGCAGCGCAGGCCGCAAGCCGGAAGCCCGGCGCTCAATGCATCGACTTCTCAATGGGTAGACACGCCGTCCGGCGTCAAGCGCGCCGCGCCAAAAGTCGGCAGAAACGATCCATGCCCCTGCGCCAGCGGCAAGAAGTACAAGAAGTGCTGCGGTCAATAGGGTTTGCGGCACGCTTTCTGCGCGCGAGAACTGTAACGGGCAATAAAGAACTGTCGAGCCTCTTGCAACATTACGGAGATAAGCACATTCAAGTGTGGGGATTCCGAACATTAGAATAAGGTTACCAGACCAAACTTAACGTAAAGGAACCCCACTCCATGCAGCTTACCCTCTCCG
>JBEKPI010000019.1:0-30487 GCA_049520855.1 Occallatibacter sp. | reverse complement strand
AGGCCGTTGATGAACGGCATCCCGGCCGGCAGCGCGTCATTCAAAATTACGCGGCCCACGGTGGTCGAGAGATACTGCTTATCGAAGTCCACCGGCTCGACGTGCGTCAGATCTTGATCGTCATAGGCTGTCGTCATGTCCAGCACCTTGCCGGTGTAGCGCAGGCGGATGGGCGAAAGCGTTTCGACCTCGCGGGCTTCCAGAGCCATGAGGATCTCTTCGGTGTTGGCGAAGACGCGTCCCTCTCCCTTGGCGTTCTTCTTGGCCTTGGTCAGGTAGTAGAGGCCGAGGACCATGTCCTGCGAGGGCACGGTGATGGGCTGGCCGGAGGCCGGCGAAAGAATGTTGTGCGAAGCCAGCATCAGCACGCTGGCTTCAATCTGCGCCTCCGGCGAGAGCGGAATGTGCACCGCCATCTGGTCGCCGTCGAAGTCGGCGTTGAAGGCCGTGCAGACCAGCGGGTGAATCTTGATGGCCTTGCCCTCGACCAGCACCGGCTCAAAGGCCTGAATGCCCAGCCGATGCAGCGTTGGCGCGCGGTTGAGCAGCACCGGGTGGTCTTTGATGACCTCCTCAAGAATGTCCCAGACCACCGACTCCTGCATCTCCACCATCTCCTTGGCCTGCTTGATGGTGGTGCAGTGGCCGGTCTGTTCGAGGCGATGGTAGATGAAGGGCTTGAAGAGTTCGAGGGCCATCTTCTTGGGCAATCCGCACTGGTGCAGCTTCAACTCCGGACCGACGACGATCACCGAGCGGCCCGAGTAATCGACGCGCTTGCCCAACAAATTCTGTCTAAAGCGTCCCTGCTTGCCCTTGAGCGTATCGGACAAAGACTTGAGCGGACGGTTGTTGGCTCCGCGCAGCACCCGGCCGCGGCGGCCGTTGTCGAAGAGGGCGTCCACCGCCTCCTGCAACATGCGCTTCTCGTTGCGCACAATCACTTCGGGCGCGTGCAGGTCCATCAGCTTCTTCAACCGGTTGTTGCGGTTGATGACGCGGCGATAGAGGTCGTTCAAATCCGAAGTGGCGAAGCGCCCGCCATCCAGCGGCACCAGGGGGCGCAGCTCGGGAGGAATCACCGGCAGCACATCCAGAATCATCCACTGCGGCTTGTTGTCGCTCTTGCGGAAGGCCTCGACGACCTTCAGCCGCTTGGCATACTTCAGCTTCTTCTGCGCCGAGGTTTCGGTCTTCATCCGCTCGCGCATCTCGATGCCCAGCTCGTCGATCTGCACGCGCTTGAGCAGCTCCTTGATCGCCTCGGCGCCCATCATCGCCTTGAAGCCAGAGGGGCGGAACTGCTGATCCAGCTCGCGGTACTTGCCCTCGTCCTTGATGATCTCGCGCTCCTTCACCGGCGCGTCGCCGGGATCGACCACGACATACGACTCGAAGTAGAGAATCCCTTCCAGGTCGCGCAAGGAGATGTCGAGCAGGTGGCCGATGCGCGAGGGCAGTCCCTTGAAGAACCACACGTGCGAGCACGGCGACGCCAGCTCGATGTGGCCCATGCGCTCGCGGCGCACCTTGCTCACCGTCACTTCTACGCCGCATTTGTCGCAGATCACGCCGCGGTGCTTCATGCGCTTGTACTTGCCGCACAGGCACTCCCAGTCGGTCACCGGCCCAAAGATGCGCGCGCAGAAAAGGCCGTCGCGCTCCGGCTTGAAGGTGCGGTAGTTGATGGTCTCCGGCTTGGTGACCTCGCCATGCGACCAGGAGCGGATCTTCTCCGGCGATGCCAGCATGATGCGGATAGCGTCAAAATCGGTAATGGGACCAGAAAGCTCAAACGGGTTCGAACGGAACAAGGAAACCCTCCCTGGCAGGCCTGTTTAAGCTCTGCCGCCATGCTCCCCGGAATTCTCACTGGACTCTTCCCTCCGGGGTAGCGGTGTTTGCCGCTTTCAGGAAAGAACCCGAATACTGCCAGCTTCTAGCTTTTAGCTATTAGCCTTTAGCTTCTTCCTGCTACCCACTGCATCGAAATGAACACGATGCAAGCCGGCAGCTAAGAGCTAAAGGCTAAAAGCTGTACTTAGTCCGCCACCGCCGCCACTTCCGGCGCGGGGAGCTTCTTGATCAGGTCCGCGCGCTTGATCAGCTCCACATCGAGGCAGAGCGACTGCAACTCGCGGATCAGCACGTTAAACGACTCGGGCACGCCCGGCTCAATGGCCGCCTCGCCCTTGACGATGGCCTCATAAATCTTGGTGCGGCCGTAGACATCGTCCGACTTCGCGGTCAGCAATTCTTGCAGGATGTAAGCCGCGCCATACGCCTCCAGCGCCCACACCTCCATCTCGCCGAAGCGCTGCCCGCCGAACTGCGCCTTGCCGCCCAGAGGCTGCTGCGTAATCAGCGAGTACGGCCCGATCGACCGCGCGTGAATCTTGTCGTCGACCAGGTGCGAGAGCTTGAGCATGTAAATGTAGCCCACCGTCACCGGCTGCTCGAACTGCTCGCCGGTCATGCCGTCGAAGAGCGCAGTCTTGCCCGAGGAAGGCAAGCCGGCCGAGGCCAGCAGCGCCTTGATCTCGCCCTCTTGCGCGCCGTCGAAGACCGCGGTCCCGAACCAGATGCCGCGCCTCATGCCTGCCCCGACACGCAACAGCATCTCGTCGTCGAGCTCAAGCAACTGGCGCAGCGTCGCGGTTCCCGCGAACTCCTTCTTCATCAGTTCGCGCGTGTACGCCGCATCGGTGTTGGCGCCGATCAGGTTGGCAATCTTCAGGCCCAGCGCATGAGCGGCCCAGCCCAGGTGCGTCTCAAGAATCTGGCCCACATTCATGCGGGAGGGCACGCCGAGCGGATTCAAGACAATCTCCACCGGCGTTCCGTCGGGCAGATACGGCATGTCTTCCTCGGGAAGAATGCGCGCAATCACGCCCTTGTTGCCGTGCCTTCCGGCCATCTTGTCGCCCACCGAGAGCTTGCGTTTCATGGCCACGTAGACCTTGACCATCTTGATCACGCCCGGAGGCAGCTCGTCGCCCTTGGCCAGCTTGGCAACTTTCTCGTTGGTGATCTTGCGCAGCACCTCGATCTGGCGCGAGGTCATCTCTTCGATCTCGTCGATCTGCTCATTGACGCGGGGATCCTTGTCGGCGTAGCGGATGCGCTTCAAATTCTTCGTCGAAATGCGTTCGATCGTCTCGCGGTCCAGGATTGCCGCCTTCGTCAGCAGCCGTTTGTTGGTGCGCTCGTCGTGCAGATCGGAGAGCACCTCCTTGCCGCCCAGAATTCCGTCCAGCCGCTTCAGGCGCTCGTCGGTCAGAATGCGGATCTCGTCGCCCAGATTCTTTTCGAGCTTGGCGACATATTCGGCCTCGATCAGCTTGGCGCGCTCATCCTTCTCCTGGCCCTTGCGGCTGAAGATCCTGACGTCGACCACCGTGCCCTCGATCCCCGGAGGGCAGGTGAGCGATGCATCGCGCACGTCGCCGGCCTTCTCGCCGAAGATGGCGCGTAGCAGCTTTTCTTCCGGCGTCAACTGCGTCTCGCCCTTGGGCGTGACTTTGCCGACCAGTATGTCTCCATGCTTGATCTGCGCGCCGATGCGGATGACTCCGCTTTCGTCCAGATCGCGCAGCGCGTGCTCGCTCACGTTGGGAATGTCGCGCGTGATCTCCTCGGGACCGAGCTTGGTGTCGCGCGCCTCGATTTCAAACTCCTCGATATGCACCGAGGTGTAGTAGTCCTCGCGCACCAGTTTCTCCGAGATCAGGATCGCGTCCTCGAAGTTGTAGCCGCGCCAAGGCATGAAAGCCACCAGCACGTTCCGCCCCAGCGCCAGCTCGCCCTGCTCCGTGCAGGGTCCGTCGGCGATGACCTGGCCCTTGACCACGCGGTCGCCCTCGCGGACAACGGGCTTTTGGTTGATGCAGGTGTTCTGGTTCGACCGCTTGAACTTGATCAGCGTGTAGATGTCGGAGCCCACCTCGCGCGACAACTGCGTGGGATGATGCTCGCCCTCCACTCGCACGATGATGCGCTGCGAGTCTACCGAATCGATAATGCCGTTGCGCTTGGCCAGGATCACCGCGCCGGAGTCGCGCGCCGTCACCCCCTCCATGCCCGTGCCCACCAGCGGAGCCTCGGCCACAAGCAGCGGCACACTCTGCCGTTGCATGTTCGCGCCCATCAGCGCGCGGTTGGCGTCATCGTGTTCGAGGAACGGCACAAGCGACGCGGCCACTGAAACCAATTGCTTCGGGCTGACGTCGATGTAGTCCACGTCGGCGCGGTTCACCAGCACAAAGTTCCCCATGCGCCGCGCGTTCACCAGGTCCTCGGTAATGAAGCCCTCATCGTTGAACTCGATGTTCGCCTGCGCGATGGTGTGCTTGTCCTCTTCCCATGCCGAAAGGTAGAAGCTGAACGGAATATGATCGATGGCCCGCTTGCCCGCCTTCTTCAGGCTCGCGTTCAGTCGCGCCGCCTCTTCCTTCTCGATGTGATCGCCTACGCGCAGGCCGCTCTCGCCGGCGTTGGCAATCTCGACGAAGTCCAGAATACGCGAGTCCTTCACCTTCCGATACGGCGACTCGATGAAGCCGTATTCGTTGATGCGCGCAAAGCAGCTCAGTGAGCTTATCAGGCCGATGTTCGGGCCTTCGGGAGTCTCAATGGGGCAGATGCGGCCGTAGTGTGTCGGATGCACGTCGCGCACCTCGAAGCCCGCGCGCTCACGCGACAAGCCGCCCGGTCCAAGCGCCGAGAGACGCCGCTTGTGCGTGATCTCCGAGAGCGGATTGGTCTGATCCATAAATTGCGAAAGCTGCGACGAGCCGAAGAACTCGCGAATCGCCGCCATCACCGGCTTGGCGTTGATCAGGTCGTGCGGCATGGCCGTAGACAGCTCCTGATAGACGCTCATCTTTTCCTTGATGGCGCGTTCCATGCGCACCAGTCCAATGCGGAACTGATTTTCCATCAACTCGCCCACCGCGCGAACGCGGCGGTTGCCCAGGTGATCGATATCGTCCACGATGCCGATGTTTCTGCGCAGCTTGAGCAGGTAGCGGATGGTCGCGTAGAAATCCTCCGGCGTCAGCGTGCGATGATTCAGTTGCGTGGCGTCCTGATTCTCGTACAGCTTGATGTTGAACTTCAACCGGCCCACGCGCGAAAAATCGTATTTGCGCGCATCGAAGAACATGCCCTCGAAGAGCGCCGTCGCAGTGTCGAGCGTCGGCGGATCGCCGGGCCGCAGCTTGCGGTAGATCTCGATCAGCGCCTCTTCCGGCTTGTGAATCGAGTCGCGCTTGAGCGTATTGGAGATAATGTTGCCCACGTCGTCGCGTTCGGGGAAGAAGACCTCGAAGCTCGCCGCGCCCGACGACAGCACCTTGTGCAGACGGTCGGCGGTCAGCTCGACATTCGCCTCCACAACCACTTCGCCGGTATTCAGGTCCACCACGTCGGCCGCGGTCAAAGCGCCGTCCATCTCGGCCGGTTCCACTTCGATCCGGTCAATGGCCGCCGCGCGAATCGCCTTCAGCGCGTGCGCCGTGATCTTGCGCCCCGAGAACGCGATCTCAACGCCGTTATGCAGCATCGCGTGCGCCGGCTTGGCGCCCACCAGATGCGTGTTGCCCTGCGCCGCATCGGGAACCGCCCAGTGCAGCTTGCCGTCGGCCACATGCACGCGGTCCACGGTATAAAAAGTCTTCAGAATCTCTTCGTCCGAACGCAGCCCCAGGGCGCGCAGGAAGATCGTTCCCAGGAACTTGCGCTTGCGGTCGATGCGGACATAGAGCGTGTTCTTCTGGTCGTACTCGAACTCCACCCACGAGCCGCGGTAAGGAATGATCTTGCCCAGAAAGTAGGTGCGATTGTTGGCCGTCTCGAAAAACACGCCCGGCGACCGGTGCAACTGCGAAACAATTACGCGCTCGGTGCCGTTCACGATAAAGGTGCCGTTCGGCGTCATCAGCGGAATATCGCCGAAGAAGACCTCTTGCTCTTTAATGTCGCGAATCGTCTTGTTGCCGGTTTCGGCGTCCTTGTCGTAAATGGTCAGGCGCACCGTCACCCGCAGAGGCGCGGAGAAGGTCATGCCTCGCTCCTCGCACTCCTGCTGGTCGTACTTCAACTGCAAGCTCACCGGGTCGCCGCACTTGTTGCAGAAGTCGGGCGTGTTCTTGTTGTAGGTGCCGCACTTCTGGCAGAGCACATCGCCGGGATGGAACGGGTCGGTGATGACCATCGCCCCGCAATGCACGCAGGCCGTGCGCAGGTGATGCAGCCCCTTCAGGTGGCCGCACTTGCACTCCCAGTTGCCGATGGAGAAGTCAACAAAGTCCAACTGCGAGATGCCGCGGAAGTCCGTGATCGGAAAGACCGACACAAACACCGACTGCAGGCCGGCGTCGTCGCGCTCGTTGGGCAGTTTGTCCATCTGCAGGAATCGCTCATAGGAGCGCCGCTGCACTTCAATCAGGTTGGGAATCTGGGTTGCGGTGGGAATCTTTGAAAAATCGAGCCGGCTGCGAATCGCGCGCTTCTCGTTGGGCATGTTCACTCCTGACCCTGGTCGCTCCGGCGCCGATTTGGGCCGGGCCAGCGCCCGAGTCTTGTCGGCGCCGGCAAATTACGGTAAGTAAGTCAAAAAATACCGGACTGGCTCATTGCAATCTCCAGTCCCCAAACCTCGCGCCCCTCGGCAAAACTCCAGCGGAAATCCGCCCGCACAAATCTGGGGGAGGCCCCCAACATTCCCGGAATTCCCCTCAGGGCCGTCTCCGGCCCGTAAGAATTCAGTCAAAAACACGGTGTGGGCATTGCCACGCATCCGGCAGGTGCGCTAAGCTGCTCACAATCGAGGAGCGCTACGGTTGAACCTGTTTACGATTCGGGTACGCGCAAGGCGGATTTTCCCAAAAAGATCGCTCTGCCGCGGCCGGGAGACACGAATAGCCCGCAAGGACACAACCCCTCGCGAGCCCGGCTCATCGCCTGTGCCCCCATTCGAATTCTCATGCGTTGCTCGCCGATCCCAAAGCTCGCTTCTGCCGCTCGCTCGCCAGCCACTCGCCAACTCGACAATGGGAACCCGGTCTGCCGTCCGGGTAACCTATTGACCCCAAAGGCACTTAACCACAATGCGAACCTCGCCGGCAGAGGGCTTGGCTCTGCCCCGGCCAGCGAACGATTGCGTGCCCATCCACAATTCTCAAGACGCGCCTGTCAAACCTGCCCCATTCCCTAGAAAAAACGGAATGAGGCAAAAAAGACGCGCACTGCTTATCATACCGCGTCCCGGCCAACCTTGCAAGCGGCCCGGCCTCGCGGCCGGACCCTTGGTGGCGCCTACCCGATCGAGCCTACTTAATCTCGATGGTCGCGATGCCTTCGAACTTCTTCCGGATCGCCTCAGCCTCGTCCTTGGTCGCGCTCTCTTTGATCGCCTTGGGCGCGCCATCGACCAGATCCTTGGCTTCCTTCAGGCCCAGCGAGGTAACCTCGCGCACGGCCTTGATGGTGTTGATCTTGTTTGCGCCGAAGTCCTTGAGAATGACCGCAAACTCGGTCTTCTCCTCAACCGCCGGAGCCGCCGCGCCCGCCGCCGCCACCGCTACCGGAGCCGCCGCTGCCGCCGAAACGCCAAGACGCTCTTCCAGCTTCTTCACCAGAGCCGCCGCTTCCAGCAGGCTCAACGATACAATTTGCTCTTCCAACTGCGCCAAATCCGCCATCTTCTTCTCCATTCAGATCGTTGAATTGTCTTTCCCGGCCCCAAGCCAGACTGGAAGTTTCCGATGCGCCAGACCCGCGCACTTCCCGCCTGTCTTTACGGCCAAATCTCTTAAAAGCAGCGTTTAGCTATCAGCTATCAGCCTTCAGCTTGTGCCTTGACGCCACCCGCCTTTGCCTCTTTCCCTAAGAAGCCCGCGGCACCCTCACGCTCGCCAAGAAACGACTGAAAGCTGAGGGCTGAAAGCTGACAGCTTCCTACGCCGCGCTGGCAAACTTTTCCTTCTCCACACCCTGCCCCAGAACCACCGCCAGACCCCGGCCCGTTCCGTTGATCACCGTGGCAAGCCGCTGCGCCGGCGCATTGATCAGGAACAGCAGCTTGGCAAAGAGCTCTTCCTTGCCCGGCATCGTCGCCAGAGCCTTGACCTCTTCCACATTCAGCAGCTTGCCGTCCACAATGCCCAGCTTGAACTGGAACTCGGCATTGTCGCCCGCCCACTTGGCAAAAACCTTGGCCAGCGCCACCGGATCGCCCGCCGTGAAGGCCACCGAGTTCACGCCCTTGAGCCCCTTCAGCGCGGCCTCGACCTTGGTGCCCTGGCCGGATACGGCCGCCAGCTTGTTCTTCACCACGCGGTACTTGCCGCCCGCCTCGCGAATCACCTTGCGCAGTTGAAAATCCTTGGCTACCGTCAGCTTGGCAAATGTGCCAATAATCGCCGTCGTCGAGGTCTCCAGCTCCTTAGCAAGCAACTGGACCTTCTCCGTCTTTTTCGCTCTTGAAATCGCCATTTTGTGCTCCGCACAGTCAACAGTTTTCAGTTGTCAGTTATCAGTACCACCAAACCTGCCCAACCCCAAATCCTGCTACTGCTTCCAATTCGTTTTGCCCGCTATAGGCATCCATTCTCGGTGTCCCAGGCTCTCAAGCCCGGGCTGACAACTGTCAACTGAAAACCGGCTTTTAGTGCTTGCCCGCCGCGTCCGCAACCGCCGAATCCAGCGGCACTCCGGGGCCCATCGTCGAGCTCAAAGTAACACTCTTGATGTACTTGCCCTTGGCCGCCGAAGGCTTCGAGCGCACAATCGCGCCGATCACCGTGGTCGCGTTGTCGATCAGCTTCTGCGGGTCGAAGCTCAGCTTGCCTACCGGAACATGCACCAGGCTGGTCTTGTCGGCGCGAAACTCCACTTTGCCGGCCTTGATCTCCTTGACCGCCGCGGCCACATCCATGGTCACCGTGCCGGTTTTGGGATTCGGCATCAGGCCCTTGGGGCCCAGAATCTTGCCCAGCCGGCCCACCACCTTCATCATGTCCGGCGTGGCGATCAGCGCGTCAAAAGCGGTCCAGCTTTCCTTCTGGATCTTCTCCACCATCTCCTCGCCGCCCACAAAGTCCGCGCCCGCATCCGTCGCTTCCTTCTGGCGGTCGCCGGTGGCAATCACGGCCACGGTCTTGGTCTTGCCCAGCCCGTGCGGCAGAACCACAGTCCCGCGGACCATCTGGTCGGCATGGCGCGTGTCCACGCCCAGGCGCATCGTCAGGTCAACGGTCTCGTCGAATTTGGCGTACTTCACCTGCTTCAGCAGGGTAACCGCCTCGGGCAGGGCATAGGACGGCTTAACCACAGCCGCGCGCGCCTTCACAATGTTTTTGCTGACTTTTCCCATTCTTCCCTCGTCTCCCACCGCCCCTGCCAGCCCCGCTTTGCGGGTAACCCGGTGCTGGCCGCACGGGCAACGCTTTTTGCGCTCCGCAGCCAACTATCGAACGGGTCCAGAAACCGTGGTGCTTATGACGGCCCAGGGATCTCCCCCGGACACATTCAAGAATCATATCGAAACGGCCAGCGAAATGCAAACTGGCCGCAAATCGATGGGTGAGAATCAAATGTCTTTGAGGATAGCTTCTTTGGGGACGCTCTTGTGGGTGGCAATACTGGAGAGAATTGCGTTCAGCGTTCCGATTCTTAAAGGCGAATGCTCCGGAACCGCGATGCGGTGGGGCGTCGGATGCTGGGTTTGCAGGATGATGTGACTGCCGACCTGATGGATTTTCACGTAATCCCAGCGCTTCGAGAGGTGCTTGACCAGCTCTTCTCCGCTCAAATCGCGTGGGAGCTTCATGCGACGGCCAGCACCTCGTCGCGGATCAAATGAAGGCGGATGGAGTCCGGCGCGGCGGAGTCGAAGTAAAAGGCTTGCACGGCCTCGCGGACGTTGACTTTCAACTCATCCCAGCTATCGGCCTGCGTGAAGATGCTCTCGCCGAGGGCTTCGGCGGTGTAGCCCCCGTCGGCCTCCTGCATCACTTCAAAAACGAGTTCCTTCATGCGGTTTGCCCCCTGTCGTTCTTTCTCTCATAATAACCCGGCTTTGAGCATGGAGGCGAAGGATTGGTCTCAACAGTATTCTTAGCGGTTTTGTGGTCCGGCTTCTGGCTGCTTGGAGATCGGGGATTCCCAGGTCTGAAAATCCAGACCTGAGCCACCGGTGAAATGCAAACTGGACTCCCGGTCGCAAATCGCTGGCCGCCCGGTCGCCAGACGCAGACTTGGCTAAATCCCACTCCGTCCGGATCGCCGGCGGCGCTTGAGGATTCCCCAAGTGGCTCTTTGGCTCTCTTGTTCTCCGTTTCCTCGACACTCATCGCCCAGAGTCGCCCTGCTTGTACATATATTTGATAGCCGATTTGTAGACCAGGGTCTTGGCGCGGCCGCGGACCTTGAGGGTGTTGCGGTCGTACCACTCGATGCAGCCCTCGATCTGCTCCCCGTCTTCGAGCACCAGGACCATGGGGGTCTGGGCCTGGATTTGCTTTTGCAGGTAAAAGAGCTCGGCCTGGCGCTGGAGCGGATCCTGCTCCGGGCTGTGAGCGGTCAAGCGAAAGGGAGAGACGGGGGCCGGCCGGTTGCGGGTACGCGTCTGTACAGGGGCCGGCGGAGTGGCGGCCGGTTTGCCGGAACTGGGCTGCTGATTGGCGTGGCTGCTCATGAAACAGGATACCTCCAAAGCGAAACAGGGCCTGCAAAGCCGCGGATGCAAAACTCAAAAACAAAACGCGCGACGCAACTAAAAAAGACGCTGGCCGCCATGGGCCGCTCTTGCGCCGAAGCGCCGCCCGCGCGGGCTGCGCGATAAAAATGAACAACCCTGTTCGGATGAAACTCCGGCTACTGTGGTGTTTCAGTCCGTTGAGGCAACAGTTCCCGGTTAGTGGCTGGGATTGATTGTAACGAATGGATGTGGCAGGGCGGACTGCGGTTGCTTTTTCTTGCGCTCAATCTCTGCCGAGGCTGACGGCCATCGAGTCGAGCGAAAGGGAGCGCAGCAGATTGCGGCGCATGCCCTGTTCGACCTGGGCGAGGGCGTGGGCGGCCGAGTCGATCCAATCCACGCTGACACCCTGAGCCAGGCGAGCGAGTTCGGCTTCGATGTCCAGGTTGCGGATGAGGCTGGGCGTGCCAGCCACAATCAGCAGCAGATCCTCGACGAGGCTGCCCAGGGCGCGGAGCAGGTTGATGGTCTTCTCCTGGCCGTCGGCGCCGGCGCGGTACTTTTCAGTGGCCTGGAAGAGCTGGGTAAAGTCGGGCTCGCGTAAGGCGGCGCGCAGCAGGATGAGGGCGTCCTGGCGGCTGGCCAGATAGAGGTCGAGGTCGAGGGTGAGGGCCCGGCCTACGGCTCCCTCGGCGAGGCGCGCGGACAGGGCGCGGTCCTGCGGCTTGAGCAGCGGACGACGCCGGGCGAGCAGGGCTTGGAGGTCGGCGGCGGGCAGCGCGCCCAGCCGGTGTACCACGGCGCGGGAGCGGATGGTGGGCAGCAGCTCCTGCGGGTTTTCGGTGAGCAGAATCAGCGAGGTGTGCGCGGGCGGCTCTTCGAGCAGCTTGAGCAGCGAGTTGGCTGCCTCTTTCATAAAGGCCGAGGTCGTAAAGATGGTAAATGCGCGCCGCGCCTCGACCGGCGGGCGGTAATAGGCCACGTGAATCGCCTGGCGCACCTGGCCCAATTTAATGAGCAACTGCGGCGGGTCGGGCGGGACGACGAGCACATCCGGGTGGGTCTGTATGAGGATGCGGGTCTCGCGCTTGTCCGTGTCGCGCATCTCTTCGCGGGCGGCGACGGCCTCAGTGGTGAGTGCGTCGAGATTGGCGGAGAGGCCGATGCGGGCGCAGTTCGAGCAGAGGCCGCAGAAATCGGGCAGGCCGTCTGTCTCGGCGGGTTCGAGGCAGTTGACGGCCTGGGCCAGCATCAGCGCCAGGGTGTATTTGCCCGCGCCCTTCGGCCCGGCCAGGATCAGCGATTGCGGAAATCGGTCCGCAGCGACGCTCTCGCGGAGCCGGGTTACGGTAGCCGAATTGCCGAGAAACTCCTGAAAGCCCACGGATTGAGTCTAGTGCATGGGCCGGCGGGATGTGGAGCGGAAGCGAGACTCATCGAAATATGGGTGCGATATGGTCTTACTCCGACCAAAGCCGGCTAATGGGAACGCCATGCAGGTTGGCGGAAAAGGGAATGACTTCCGTGCCGGTGTAAAGCACAACGCCGCGCAGCCAGTGCTTTCCCGCGGCGGTTGCCAGTGCCTGCAAACCGCGCACATCCTTGCCGCCCAGGGTTGCGGCGGCCTTGACCTCGACTCCAGCGATCTTGCCGGAGCGATCTTCTACAACGATATCGACTTCCTGTCCGGAGGCCGTGCGCCAATAGAACAGCTCCGCCTGAGTCGCGCTCCACGTGGACTGCTTGCGCAGCTCCATGAGCACGAAGTTTTCCACCAGCGCCCCGATCGGATTTCCCTCTGCCTTCATGCGGTCAACGGTCGCTCCCAGCAAGTGGGCAAGCAAGCCTGTGTCGTTCAGATAAATCTTGGGAGTCTGAATGATGCGCTTGCCCAGGTTTCTCGCCCAGGGGCGCAGCAGTTGCACCAGAAAAGTCGCCTCCAGCAGGGCGAAGTAGCGCTTCAAGGTCGTCTGTGGCAGGGCCATGGATCGCGACAGGTCGGCGAAATTGAGCAAGCCGCCGGCGCGCGCAGCCACCACCGCAAGCAGGCGGGGAACGGCGGCCACGTCGTCGATATTGGCCAGATCGCGGATATCCCGCTGGAGCGTGGTCATGACGTAGGACTGAAACCAGGCCTCGCGGCGCGCGGCTCTCGTGCGGGCAATCGCGGGAGGGTAGCCCCCGGCAAGAACGATCTCAAACAACTCGTCCCGCCGAAGCGTGCCGGTCTTGCCCGCCCATCCGACAGGCTTGCGGGAAAGCAGGGCGTCTACAAAGTTCTCTCGCACCCCGTGCATCTCGCCCTGAGAGAACGGCCAGATGGTCAGCACCTCCATGCGTCCGGCCAGGAACTCGGACAACTTTGGCAAGAGCATGACGTCGGCCGATCCGGTGAGCAGAAATCGCCCCGGCTGGCGCTTCCGGTCGATGGCGGCTTTGATCACGGGAAATATCTCGGGGACATGCTGCACTTCGTCCAGCGTGACGGGCGCATTGAGGCCATCAACGAAGCCGTTGGGGTCGCGCTTGGCGGCAGCCACAAGGCCTGGATCGTCGAAGGTAAGATACTGGCGCTTTTGCGCGTCCAACTCAGGCGACTGCGCCAAGGTGCTCTTGCCGGTTTGACGAGCGCCATTGATCAGAACAGCGGGCGTGTCTTCCAGGGCATCGAGGAGGCGATCGATAAGGTTGCGGCGCATCATGTTGAGATTATCAACCAGATTAGTAGAGATAATCAACCATAAAATATAATCTAATCATCCATATAGTGGATGATTATCATATTCAGTTGGATGATTTCTCTCTCCCAGCCCAGCGGCGTCCGCCAATCCTTCCCGGAAATCTCCGCCCGAAAAGGCTGGGCGCTGATCGGAATCGAGACCTTGGGGATCTGATCTGAAAAAATAAATGTCAATGACGCTTGACATTTGTTGGCCTATTATGTAATGTTTACTTGTCACATAGTAAAGGAGACCAATCATGTTTGGATGCACTACCAACAACCCCGCCGTCCGGCGCTACCTGGTTCGTTTCGCCGTCGTCATCGGCTTTTACATGCTCTTTCTGGTGGGAACAGTTTGGGCATTCGTCCACGCCCACCCAACCGGCTGGCTGGCCTATCTGCTGGCGGTGATGCCCGCGCTGCCCATCATTGCATCGCTGGTGGTCGTCGGCATCTACCTCAAAGAGGAAAAAGATGAACTGGTGCGCGCGATGTTTGTTCAATCGCTCCTCTGGGCCATTGGCGCAACCCTCGCGTCCACCACCGTTTGGGGATTTCTGGAGAATTTTGTGCACGTCCCGCACATGGATCTCTTCCTTGTCTTCCCCATGTTCTGTGCCTTCGCGGGCATCTTCTCGCCCATGGTGAATGCGAGGTACAAATGAAGAACCGCTTGCGAGTGTTGCGCGCTGAGCGGGAGTGGTCGCAGGCCGATCTGGCCGAGCGGCTGGAGGTCTCGCGCCAGTCGGTCAACGCCATCGAGACCGGCAAATACGATCCCAGCCTCCCGCTGGCCTTCAGGCTGGCGCGCCTGTTTGAAACCACAATCGAGGGAATCTTCACAGAGGAGTGCTGATTCCTCATTCTGGCAGTCGAATATCGTGCATTGAAAGCAAGCTTCCTGTTGGGAGCTTCCAGAAATCGTGGAGCCTGGTCTCGCGGCTTGCGCAAGCCGCCACAAGCAAGAACGAATGGGAGAAACTCGAATCATGAAAGTTCTTTACCTTCTCGCCGCCGCCGGAATTGTCCTGGCAGGTACGGCGCTGCCGTGCGTGCCGTGTTCCGCGGCTCAGGCCGCCGCGCCGGCCGGGTTTGCGCCAACCCGCTTCAGTGTTCTTGACCAGGGAACAGCGGGCAAGCCCGATGTGCTACTGATTCCGGGCATGTCCAGCTCAAGCGCGGTTTGGGAGACTGAGGCCATGATGCTGGCGCCAGACTACCGGCTGCATCTGGTGCAGGTGGGCGGCTTCGCCGGCGCTCCGGCGGGGCCGAATGCAAGCGGGCCGCTGCTTGTTCCCATTGTCGAGGAGCTCCATGCGTATATCGTGGCCAACAAGATGCACCCGATTGTGATCGGCCACTCGATGGGCGGGCTGATGACGCTGATGCTGGCCAACAGGCATCCGGAGGACGTGCGGAAGATTGTCATCGTAGAAGCGCTGCCGTTTTCAGCCCTGCTGATCGACCCGGAGGCGACGGCGGCCAGCATCAAGCCGCAGGCGGAGGCGATTCGGCAGCAGACGCTGGCATTGCCCGAAGACCAGTATGCGGCCATGCAGCCGATGTTTGCCGCCGCCATGGTCAAGAATCCCGATGCTCAGAAGCTGCTGGCGGCCAGCTTCAGCGCGAGCAGCCGCGCGGTGGCCGTGGAGGCAATGGAGGAGGATCTCGAGACCGATCTGCGCGCGGATGTGGCGTCGATCAAGACGCCCGCTCTTGTGCTGTATGCCTACGATGCGACGGCGCGGCAACCGGAGCCGGCGAAGTACGAGGCTCTCGTTCAAGCCGCTTATAAGTCCATGCCGAATGTGAAGCTGGTGCGGATCGACGACTCGCGCCACTTCATCATGTACGACCAGTTGGCGAAGCTGGATGCCGCGGTGGAGGCCTTCTTGAAGTAGGTGGGCAGCAACAGGATTTTCAAACAGCGATCTCCGCGACAGACCTATACTGGCCACATGCGCTTTCTCTCCGCGGTATCCCGTCTGGTTTCGTCAACTCTGGCCGTGGCCGGGCTAGCCAGCTTGCTCGCCCAGCCGCCCGCGGCCCGCGCCTGGGGCAATGGCGGCCATCGGATAATCAACCGGCTTGCCGCCAGCACACTGCCCGCCGATCTTCCCGCCTTTCTGCGCTCCCCCGAGGCCCTCAACGAAATCGAGTACCTGGGGCCGGAGCCGGACCGCTGGCGCTCGCCGGCCGAGCCGGAACTGAACGCCGCGCAGGCCCCCGAGCACTTCATCGACCTGGAACTGGCCGACGCGCTGGGCCCCTTGCCGCACCGCCGCCTGGACTTCGAAGCCAAAGTCTTCGCCTCCGGCCAGCGCCCGGAGAAGATCGGCTTGCAGCCCTGGGAGGCTACCGAGGTCTGGGAGCGCCTGAAGGCGGCGCTGCGCGAATACCGCACGCTGTCCGCCGCCAACCAGGACACGCGCCCCGTCGAGCAGGCTGCCATCTTCTATGCGGGCTGGCTGGGCCACTACGTGGGCGACGCATCGCAGCCGCTGCACACCTCCATTCAGTACAACGGATGGGTGGGGCCGAATCCCAACGGCTACACCACGGAGCGCAAGATTCACTGGCAGTTCGAGGGGCCGTTTGTGGACGCAAACCTGCGCGAGGCCGATGTGCGGGCCAAGATGACTCCCCCGAAGGCCGTCGAGGGTGACATCTTCGACGCCTACGTGGCTTACCTGCGACATTCGGCAACCTATGTCGAAAGGGTCTATCAACTGGAAAAAGCTGGAGGGTTTGTGGACAAGGGGACAGCCGAGTCGCGGGAGTTTGCCGCCGAACGGCTGGCGGCCGGCGCCAGCATGTTGCGCGACATGATCTACACCGCTTGGCTGGAGAGCGCCAAGCCTGTACCCGATCCTTTCGCAACAAAATAGCGGGGTTTCAGTTGCTGGACTCGCCCGCGGCCACAGCCGGAATGCGGCGTAGGAGCAAAGTCAGCGCCCCCGTCAACAGCGCCACTGCCGGGACTGCGATCATCAGCCAGGCCAGCAGCGCCTGACCGGTGAGGCCGCCCACCTGCGCAAGCAGCGCGAGCGGCGGCGCATGAAGCAGCGCATGCGCGTCAAACGCAGGCCGCGGCGCGAAGCTGAAGAGCCGTCCGCCGAGACGGACAAAGGGAACAATCAGCATCAACTGCAGCGGCATGACCATGTAATTTGCCGCCTGGATGGCGGGCAGATTCAACCCGAAGGCCAGCGCCAGCGCCGCGCAAACAATGGTCGGAATTCCCACCACCGGAAGACAGCCGACGGCGAAGCCGAGCGCCAGCGTCAGCGCCAGCCGCCTCGGCGAGATGCCCTGCCGCATCCACGCCGCCGCCTTCCGTTTCATCGATTCCGCCAATTTCGCCATCACCGTATACGGTAGCAAGAACATTGCGCGGCCGGATAGCCCTGCGATAAAACTTTAGTAAACGAACCAAAACGGACAAGACAAAAGAGATTACTTCAGTACTATTTCTCTCTTGCTGCGGCAGTCTACGGGGGTCAGGTTGCTTTGGTGGCGATTCTGGGAGCTAGCCGTTCGAGCAGCCGGGCCAGCCGCAGCTCGACCTTCCGGCCGGCGGCGAAGACCTCCTCGTGGCTCAGCGGCGCTGCGCCCAGCCCTGCGGCCAAATTGGTCACGCAACTGATGCCCAGCACCTCGATGCCCATGTGGCGGGCTACGATGGTTTCAGGCACGGTGGACATGCCCACCAGCGTGGCGCCCAGCGCGCGGAAGGCGCGAATCTCGGCGGGCGTCTCGAAGCTCGGCCCGGGGACGGCCAGGTAAACGCCCTCGTCGAGTGCGAAACCCTCTTCCGCAGCCGCTGCCTTCGCCAGGGCGCGCAGCGCCTTCGAGTAGGCTTCGGTCATGTCGGTAAAGCGTAGCCCCGCGCCAGGCTGCACGGCAAAGCGCGGCTCGTTCGGCCCCACCAGCGGGTTCCATCCCATGAAGTTGATGTGGTCGGCGAGCGCCACAAGCTGGCCCTGGGTGTAGTCCTCGGCGATGCCCCCGGCGGCATTGGTCAGCACAACCGATTGGATGCCGAGAGCGCCCAGCACACGCATGGGAAAGGTGACCTGCTGCGGTGTGTAGCCCTCGTAGAAATGTACACGGCCCTGCATAACGATGACCGGCGCGCCGCCCAGGAATCCGGCGACAATCCGTCCCGTGTGGCCCTCGACGGTGGAGCGTGGGGAATGAGGAATCTCGGCGTAAGGGACGACGACCCGCTCGGCGAGCGACTCCGCCACAGCGCCCAGCCCTGAGCCGAGGACGATGCCGACGCGGGGGCTGAACGGGCCGAACATCGCCCGCAAAAACGCCGCTGCTTCAGAGACTTGGTCGAAATAATTCATTACTTTTGCCCGCCGGTGCGCTTTCGAAATTCTACAGGGTGTGAAAGGGGATTGAACAGGCGACAATTGAGTTGTCGAATTCCGATCGGTGGAGGTGCAAGGGAAATGTGCCGGAATATCAAAATGCTTTTCAACTTCGATCCTCCTGTGACGGAGGAGGAGATTCGCGCGGCGTCGCTGCAATTTGTGCGCAAGGTAAGTGGCTTCAATAAGCCGTCGAAGGCCAACGAGGCGGCGTTTCTGGCGGCGGTGGAGGAGATTGCCGGAGCGTCGGCGCGGCTGCTCGGCGCGTTGGAAACGAATATGCCCAAACGGAGCCGCGAGGAAGAAGCCGCCAAGGCAAGGGCGCGGAATGTGGAGAGATTCGGCGATGGGAGACGCGCGGGATGAAGCAAAATATTGGCGAGGGGGGAACCCATTTTCTCAGAATGAATACGGGCTTTACCCCAAAAACATCCCGGCAATTGACGCGGAGATGAGGTTCGCCATCGTCCCGGCTAGCATGGCCCGCACACCTAACCTGGCCAGTTCGTTGCGTCGCTCGGGAACCAGCGCGCCAATGCCGCCGATCTGGATGCCGATCGAGCTGAGATTGGCGAAGCCGCACAGCGCAAATGTCGCGATGATGAAGGAGCGCGGGGCGAGAGCGGCCTTTTGCGCGCCCAGCCCGATGTAGGCGATCACTTCGTTGAGGGCCATGCGCGTGCCCAACAGATTCCCAATCGCCCCGCAGTCGTGCCAGGGAACGCCGATCAGCCATGCCACGGGAGCAAAGACGAAGCCGAGAATCTGGCCGAGCGAACTGGGAACCCAATGCAGGTAAGCGAGAGAGTGAGTCCAGCCCAGCAGGCCATCGAGCAGCGCAACCAGCGCGAGGAAGCTGACCAGCATGATGGCGATGTTGAAGGCCAGCCTGCCGCCGTCGATGGTGCCGCGGGCGATGGCTCCGATCAGGTTTTCTTCCTTGTGCAGCTCGTCCTTGGGCATCACGACGCGGCCCTCGGTGGCGGGCGTTTCGGTCTCGGGCACCAGCATCTTCGAAATGAGAATCGTGCCGGGCGAGGTCATGATCACGGCGGCCAGCAAGTGCTCGGGCGCGACGCCCTGGGCGATGTACATGGCCATGATGCCGCCGGAGACGTGCGCCATGCCGCTGGTCATGATGGTCATCAATTCGCTGCGCGTCGCTCCGTTCAAAAATGGCCGGATGGTCAGCGGCGCTTCGGTCTGGCCCATGAAGATGCTGGCCGCTACGTTCATGCTCTCGGCGCCGGAGATGCGCATGGTCTTGAGCATCACCCATGCCAGGCCGCGAATGACGATCTGCATCACGCCGATATGGTAGAGCACCGCGAAAAAGGCGGAGATGAAGATGACCGTGGGCAGCACCTGAAAGGCGAAGATCGAGCCCATGGAGCCGGTGGGAACGCCCAGCGGGCCAAAGAGGATCTTGGTGCCGGCGTAGGTCGTGGCCAGCATGGATTTGACCACGTCTCCGGCCCACTGGAGCGCCTGCTCGCCGTAGCTGAAGCGCAGTACGAAGAAGGCGAAGACTAGTTGCAGGCCAAGTCCCCAGGCGACCGTGCGCCAGCGGATGCGCTTGCGGTCGGTCGAGCCAAGCCAGGCCGCCAGCAGCACGGCCAAAATTCCCAGCACTCCTGTATATCGATCCAAGGCAAACTCCTTAAGACAGCTTCTAGCTGCTAGATTTTAGCCATTAGATTCGCAATGGTCTGAAGAGCAGTTCTGTGTCAGGGCACGACTTCAGTCGTGCCGAAAACAGGCCTAATAACGAAGGGCTTTAGCCCCTGAGGGATCATCTCCAAATCTCCCAAATTGTTCTTCGAAGACGCTCCTGCAATAAGGCTAGCAGCAAAAAGCTAATAGCTGTCCTTCAGAAATCCTTCTGCCGTCTCCCGTGTGAAGATACGGCTGACGAGCTGTACCGCGTTCGGCTGCGCTGCCTCAATGCGAATGGCCTGGCGGAGCAGTGCAACCGGCTCAGCCAGCATTGCCTCATTGGTGGCATACATTGTCGCCAACGGATCTCCCCTCTCGACGCGCACGCCGCGCCGCGCATGGAACTCAATGCCTGCGTGTGGATCGACCGGCTCGCCCGCCTTTTCCCGCCCCGCGCCGAGCCGCTGCACGGCCCAGCCGAGGGCGGTTGTGTCCATTTCGAAGACAAAGCCGCTCTCCCATGCCTCCAATACTTGCGTCGCGCCGGGTTTATGGAAGCTCGCCGGATCGTCGAAGACGGAAGCATCGCCGCCTTGCGCCTCGATCATTTTGAAGAAGACGCTCAGCGCGGAGCCGTCGGCGAGGGCAGCTTCGGCGCGCGCGTACCCAAGCTCGGGCGTGGCGGCCTGACCGCCCAGAGCTATCATCCATCCGGCGAGAATCAGCGATAGCTCGCGCAAGTCTTCGCTCCCGGCGGGGCGCTGGCCGCGCAGCAGCTCGACCGACTCGGCCAGTTCGATCCAGTTGCCGGAGCGGCGGCCCAGCGGCTGGGACATATCGGTCATCAGAGCCACAGTGCGGGTTCCGGCTGCCTCGGCGGTGGCCACCATCAGCGCGGCCAGATGCTCGGCGTCTTTGCGATCTCTGAGAAAAGCGCCGGAGCCGGTCTTCACGTCGAGGACCAGCGCGTCGAGGCCCTCCGCCAGCTTCTTGCTCAAGATGGAGGAGCAGAGCAGCCCGGCACATTCGACCGTGCCGGTGCGGTCGCGAAGCGCATAGAGGACGCGGTCGGCGGGAACCAGCGCGGGGGTCTGGCTGACGATGGCAGCGCCGCAGCCGGCCAGAACTGTCTCGAATTCGGACAGTGTCAGCGCCGTCCGGTAGCCGGGAATCGCCTCCAATTTATCCAGAGTCCCGCCGGTGTGGCCCAGGGCGCGGCCGCTGATCATGGGCACGCAGAGGCCGCACGCCGCGGCGATGGGCGCGACCAGGAAGCTGGTCTTGTCGCCGACTCCGCCGGTGGAGTGCTTGTCGACGGCCACCTTGCCGAGGCGCGCGGGTGAGAACTTTTCGCCGGAGTCGCGCATGGCGAGGGTCAGCGCGCGGGTCTCGTCGAGCGAAAGCCCGCGCAAAAAGGCGGCCATCAGCCAGGCGGAGAGCTGCTCGAGCGGAATCGATCCGCTTGCCGCGCCGCTGACCATGAACTCGATCTCGCGCGCGTCCAGCGAGCCGCCGTCGCGCTTCTTGCGGATCAGGTCGATGGTGTGCAGGGGCGCTGATTCAGGAGCAGACATAGCGGGCCGGGCCTCGATTTGCGGACTATTGAGATTATCGCAAGAAGAGAGGCGGCCACAATCCGGATGGATTGTGGCCGCCTTGTGAACTGCCCAATGCAAATGCGGGGCGGGCTTATTGGGCGACGGATTTTACGTGGTCGCCAGTCTGGAAACCGGAACCCGAGACGGGGACACAGACGGCCGAGGCGTCGTCCACATCGGTGGCTTTGATGATGCCGATGGAGCTGGTGAGCCGGCGGATCACATTGCCAGTGGCGGGGTCCTTGATCTCCTTGGTGATGCGCACCACTTCAAGCTGGTCGCCCACGTTGACGCCGGCCTGCTTGCCCACGTTGAGGATGATCTGGCCGCTATCGACGGCTGCGACCAGGCCATCCACGGTGACGGTGCGGACCGACACTCTGGGAGCGTTGGAGACGACATCGGCGGTGAGCTTGTCGACGGCCATCTTGGTGGCCTCGCCGATAATGGTGGCCTGGAAGTCGCTGGAGCCGAAATCGACATTGCCGTTCCCGCTGCCCCAATTGTGGCCTCCGGCATCGTGGATAATCGGGTGGGCAGGATGGCGACTATCCTGCTCGTCAGGTTGTGGACAAGAATATCGCCATAAATGCTGCCGAAAGATTCTTTCAAAAAGGCGAACTTGATCCTTCATTGCATTGGGAACTGCAAAAACGACATGTTTTATGATCGCGCTGTAATTTGCCAGATGAACCCGTGCAGTGCGATCGACAAGCGATCGTAGCCATTCGATCTGAACCGTTTGTCAGGGTTCGTGGTTTTCCACCCTACCGCGAGAAACAAAAACGCGGAGAGGGTGGGTACCCAGACCTTACGGTATTCACGAAAATGCGATACGCAGGCGCTCAGCCAAAGCGGGCGCGCTTGACGGTCTGGCGGAAGTCTTCGCCGGTCATCTCGACGCGGACGCACATCTCGGCCAGGCGAGACCTCATGCGGTCGCCGATGCGGTCGCCCAGGGTCTGCTCGCGGGCGGCGCGCTCGGCTTCGGTCTGGCTGGCGGCGCCGGCCCCCAGATCGGCGTAGTTGGTGGTGATGATGGTGGTCTGCCTGTCGTTGTAGCGGGTATTGAGGATCAGCGCGACCGTGTCCCAGACCCACTCATTGGGTTTTTGCGCGCCCAGATCGTCGAGCACCAGCACTTCGGCGGCAAAGACCGGCTTGAGCACTTCGAGCTCAGTGGTTTGCACCTGCGGATTGTAGCTGTTCTGGATGCCTTTGAGCAGCTCGCGGTAGTCGCAGAAGAGACCCTTGACGCCGCGCTCCTGCACCAGGCGGCGCAGCACGCCGACGGCCAGGTGGGTCTTGCCCACGCCGATTGAGCCGGTGAAGAGCAGTCCCTTGCCGGCGGTGTCGACCGGATACGCCTCGACAAACTTGCGCGCGGTCAAATGCGCCCGGCCCAGCGAGGCGTCCGCGCCGCGAAAGGCGGTCTCATAGCCGTCCAGGGTGTAATGGCGATAGCGCTCGGGGATGTGGGCGGCGGCCAGGCGGCGTCCCTCCCGCTGCATCTCCTGACACTCGCAGGCGCGCGAGACCCATTGGCCTTGGGCGTCGATCACCCGCACCAAGCCGACTCCCTCGCAGATTGCGCAAGCGCTGATCACCTCTCAAGCCTAGCGCACCCGGCTGGGAGACGAGGCGGTGGGTTCCCGGCCACGAAATGTGGAAAAAAGGCTCAACCGCAGGGCGGCGCTGCCTGGTTGCGCGGATGCGGCGAGAGTGCCGATTTGACACATTCAAGGGCAAGAATCGGGAATCGACGATGAATTTATGTTCATCTGGTCAAAAGTGCGCTTGCGGATGCTCTGGGGGAGAGTCTAGTATGAGCGGTTGGCTGTAAGGCATCAATGGAGGTGTCTGTGTTCCCAAAAAGCTTCGCTCTTTTCGGCCGTGGGGCTAGTGCGCTTTTTTGCGCGTCGATGATCACGATGGTTGCGGCTCTGAGTCTTGCCGGTTGCGGCGGAAGCTCGAAGCCGCCGAGTGTAGCCGTAACGGCTTCGGCAGCGAGCGTGGATGGAACAGACGCGGTAACGCTGACAGCGACCGTGACGAACGACAAGAACAGCGACGGAGTGACCTGGAGCCTGAGCGGCGGGGGAGCCCTGTCGAACACCACGACCACCAGCGCGACCTACACGGCGCCCGCGCCAGCCAGCTCGCCGCAGACGGTGACCATCACGGCCACCTCGGTGGCTGACACCGCCAAGACCGGGACGGCGACGGTGACAGTGCTGGCCAAGCTGACAGTCGTCTCGACGGCGCAGAACTTGCTTGGAATGGTGGGGACAACGTATTCGGTGCAACTGACCAGCAGCGCCGGCACCCCTCCCTATATCTGGACGCTGGCCCCCGGCAGCACACTGCCCCCCTGCCTGAGCATGAATTCGGCTGGTTTGATCACCAGCAATGGCCCGCTCACGGCATCCTGCGCGATCGACCCGAACGTCACTTTCGATGTGACCGACTCGGGCACGCCAAACGCGATGAGCGCCAGCCAAACGCTGGACCTGGCCATCAGCGCGGCTCCGGCGATTGTCTTCAGCACCACCACGGTTCCCCCTGCCTCTGGAACCTACAAGGTCGCCTATGCGGGATCGGTTTCGGCCAGCGGCGGCGCGGGCACACTGGCTTACAACGTGACCAGCGGCGCGCTGCCTGCGGGGTTGACTTTCTCAGCCGGCGCAATCACCGGAGCGCCCACCGCTGTGGGCACGTTCAACTTCACCGTCACGGCTTCCGATCTTTACGGAGACTCGGCGGCCCAGGCTTATTCGATTACAGTCGCCCCGGCGACGCCAACGCTGAGCTTCGCGGCGATTGCATCCCCAACCTTCGGCAGCGCGCCTTTCACGGTGAGCGCCAGTTCGGCATCGAGCGGAGCCGTCACCTATGCGGTGACCAGCGGCCCGGCGACGATCAATAGCTCCACTGGGCTGGTGACGCTGACCGGCGCGGGCACGGTCAATCTGAGCGCCAGCCAGGCGGCCAGCGCCGATTACACCACCGCGACGGCCACTACCAGCTTCACGGTGAACCCGGAGACGCCCACCTTAACCTTCGCGGCGATTCCCGCAGAGACCTTCGGCAATCCGCCGTTCACGGTGAGCGCCAGTTCGGCATCGAGCGGCGCGGTCACGTATTCGGTGACCAGCGGCCCGGCCACCATCAACAGTTCCACCGGGTTGGTAACGCTGACCGGCACAGGCACGGTTCAACTGAGCGCCAGCCAGGCGGCCACCACGAACTACACCGCCGCGACGGCCACCGCCAGCTTTGCGGTCTTCGCCGAAGCGCCGACGCTGACCTTTGCGGCGATTCCCACCGAGACCTTCGGCAATGCTCCGTTCACTGTGAGCGCCAGTTCAGCATCGAGCGGAGCGGTCACCTACTCGGTGACCAGCGGTCCGGCGACGATTAACAGTTCTACCGGTTTGGTGACGCTGACCGGCGCGGGCACGGTTAATTTGAGCGCCAGCCAGGCGGCCAGCGGCAACTACGGCCCCGGGACGGCGACCACCAGCTTCACGGTGAACCCGGGGACGCCGACGCTGAGCTTTGCGGCGATTCCCACCGAGACCTTCGGCAACGCGCCGTTCCAGGTAAGCGCAGCCTCGGCATCGAGCGGCGCGGTGACGTACGCTCTGACCGCGGGCCAGACCAGCGCTGGAACCGTAACCGGCGCAGGCATGGTGACCATTACCGGCGTGGGAACCATCTATCTGACCGCCAGCCAGGCGGCTACCGCCAACTACATTGCCGCGACGGCCACTGCCACCGTCACGGTCAATCCGGAAGTTCCCACGCTTGTCTTTGCCGCAATTCCGGCCAAGACGTTCGGCAACCCGCCGTTTGCGGTGAGCGCCAGTTCGGCATCGAGCGGCGCGGTGACCTACTCTCTGACCGCGGGCCAAACCAGCGCCGGAACCGTAACAGGCGCGGGCGTGGTGACGATCACCGGCGCGGGCACCATCTATCTGACCGCCAGCCAGGCGGCCAGCGGAAATTATGCCGCGGCGACGGCGACCACCGCCGTCACGGTCAACCCGGAGACGCCGACGCTGACCTTTGCGGCGATTCCCACCGAGACCTTCGGCGCCGCGCCCTTCCAGGCGAGCGCCAGCTCGGCTTCGAGCGGCGCGGTGACCTACTCGTTGACCGCGGGCCAAACCAGCGCGGGAACCGTGACCAGCGCTGGCGTGGTGACAATAACCGGAGTGGGCACGATCTACCTGACCGCCAATCAGGCGGCTACCGCCAACTACACCGCTGCGACGGCTACCACCACCGTCACTGTGAATCCGGAGACGCCGGCGCTGACCTTTGCGTCGATTCCGGCCCAGACCTACGGCAACCCGGCCTTCCAGGTGAGCGCCAGCTCAGCTTCGAGCGGCGCGGTGACGTACTCTCTGACTCCTGGCCAAACCAGCGCGGGAACCGTTACCGGCGCAGGACTGGTCACGATTACCGGCGCGGGCACCATCTATCTGACCGCCAATCAGGCGGCCAGCGGCAACTACGCCGCTGCCACGGCGACCACTACCGTGACGGTGAACGGCGAAGTTCCGGCGTTGAGCTTTGCGGCGATTCCGACCCATGTCGTGGGCGATGCGCCCTTCCAGGTGAGCGCGAGCTCGGCTTCGAGCGGCGCGGTGACCTACGCTCTGACTCCTGGCCAAACCAGCGCGGGCACCGTCACCGGCGCGGGCATGGTGACAATCACCGGCGCGGGCACGATCTATCTGACCGCCAATCAGGCGGCTAACGGAAATTATGCTGCGGCGACGGCTACCACCACTGTCACCGTCAACCCGGCGTTGAGCATCACCACCACCAGCCCGCTGCCGACGGGCGTCGTGGGAAATGCCTATTCGCAGCAACTTCATGCCAGCGGCGGCATCGGCCCCTACACGTGGACGTTGATTTCGAATCCCAGCGTTCTGACTCCTCTCGGCCTGACCTTTACCGCCGGAAACGCCACGCTTGCCGGCGCGACGCCGATCGCCGGCGGCCCGGTCAGCTTCACAGTCCAGGTAACCGATTCGGCCAGCCACCAGGTTCAGGGCGCCTTCTCGGTGACGATCAACGCATCGCTCACCATCACCACCACGACGCTTTCCCCGGCATTCGCGACCACAACGAACAACTACACAACGACGCTGACCGCTTTGGGCGGCTCGGGCGGAGATGTCTGGTCGGTGACGGTGAATGGCGCTGGTCTCGGAGCACTCGGCCTGGGCCTCAACTCCAGCACCGGCGTTCTTTCGGGCCAGATCGGGACGCTGGCCGCCGGCAGCGCGACCTTCACGGTGCAAGTGAAGGATTCAAGCAACACCACGGCAACGCAGCAGTACACGATCAATGTCTACAGTCCGCCGGCGCTGCCTGCTCCCGATCCCGGTTCACTGCCGGGGACTGTAACCACAGGCGCCAACTACAACGGGTCGATCAACGCCTCGGGCGGCAGCGGCAACTATACCTGGCTGGTCACGACGGGCCTGCCGGCAGACGGTTTGAGCGCATCCACCAGCGGCAGCCCGCTTGCGCTGAACATCACCGGAACGCCGACGTTGGTCGCTACGGTCACGTTCAACGTCAAAGTGACCGACACCACTACGGGTTTGTCCTTCACTCAGAACGGGTATAGCATCGCGGTCAACGAGCCGACCCCGGTGACTCTGCCTTCGCCCAACCCGACTTCGCTGCCGTCGGGAACCCAGGGCCAGTCCTACACCGGAGCGATCAACGCCTCGGGCGGCGTAGGCCCCTACACCTGGACCATCAACGGCGTAACGATCACCAACCAGGGGTTGGTCGCCCTGACGGATGGCATGAGCGCGACCAATAACGGCGGCAACACGCTCAGCATCAGCGCCAGTACGCTCGGCTCGGCCAGTTCGGTGACGTTGACCAACGTAGTGGTGACCGACAGCCTGAACTCTACCGCCTCTCAGACCTATACCATCTCCACCCCCCCGCCGGGCTCGCAGGTGAGCGGCCAAATCTTCCTCAACTCCGGCTGCGGCGGGAATGTCCCTGTGGTCACGGTCGGCATTTACACGAATCCCGGCGGAACTCTCGTCCAATCCACAACCACCGACGATAGCAACAACAACGGGACCGGGAACGGAAACTACTCCTTCGTCAGCGTGCCTGCCGGGAACTACACGATTACTCCCTCCATCTCGGGGCCGACTTCGCTGTTCTTCCCCGCCAGCCAGAGCGTCAATCTGAGCGGCAGCAACATCAGCGGAGAAGACTTCACCGCCTCGCTGGGTTACACGGTTTCCGGCTCGGCGAGTTACAGCGGCGCGCAGACCGGGCAGGTCTACCTGGATCTGAGCAACAATAGCTGCGGCGGCGGGAGCGGCGGGCTGGGGACCAGCATCTCCGAAGCCACCCTCACCGCGACCGGGGCGTACACCATCCGCGGCGTGCCTCCCGGCAGCTACACGCTGCAGGGACGGATGGACAACCTGGGCGAAGGCGCTCAAAACGCCATCAACCCCACAGGCAACAACTCGGTGACGGTGACGAACGCGAACCTTAGCGGCTACAACGTCGCGCTGGCCGATCCCACCTATTCGACTCCGACCTCGAATCCAGTGCTGAATTCCGTCGCACCCAGTTCACAAGGCGTGGTGATCAGCTTCAAGTCAAGCACGAATAGCAACAATGTTGAGGACGCGAATCAGTACGTCGTGCAATGGAGCACCAGTCCCACGCTTGGAGGCGGGACCAACGGCTCACAATTCCTCAACGTCGCTGGAAGCCACACGTTCGCAGCCATTGGAACCAAGACCAATATCTGGATCCTGGACAACACTGTGGCTGGCGCGGGCACGTTCGTAAGCGGCACGACGTACTACTTCCAGGCCCGGTCCTTTGACACACTGGCAAGCACCACCCACCCCTCGGGCTGGTCCAATTACGGCGGGGCCACTCCCACGGGTGTGACCATTCTTACAGGCAGCGTTCCCTCGGGCTACAACACGGTGACCGGCGCGGTCTCGATTCCCGCCGGCGTCACACCGACCGGGCCGCTGTATGTCGGCTTCTACAATCAGAGTACGAACATTGCGTATTCGACGGAAATTCCACTTGCCAGCCTGTCGACCTCGTCGCCGAACAACTACACGGTCTATATTCCGACCGATACGAATCCCGATTACTTCAACTTCGCCATCCTCGACCAGAACAAC
Source organism: Occallatibacter sp. (assembly GCA_049520855.1). Lineage (GTDB taxonomy): Bacteria > Acidobacteriota > Terriglobia > Terriglobales > Acidobacteriaceae > Telmatobacter. The sequence continues at coordinate 2,228 of JBEKPI010000019.1, read as the reverse complement.
GATGGCATGATCGATGCGGGAGACATCTCCAATACGGACAACAACGGCTCCAGCGGCATAGCCATCACGCCTACCGGAACCCTGACGGGATACGACCCTGTATTGCCCACCGCCAACAGCACGGCAACGGTGACAACACAGTACAGTCAAAGCACGAACCCAGGGGGAGGCGGCACCAACTACAACCTCAACTTCGACGTGCGGGAGGGTATCAAGCTGCCGGTGTCGGTTACGCTGTTGTCGGGCCCCAATGTGATCAACCCGATCGACATCAGCAACCAATGCAACGGAGGTTGCGGAAGCGACCAATTCCAGTACTATGCGAGCGTCAGCAACAACGCGCCGAGTGTTGGCGCCACTTACGCCTTCAAGGTAACCTACAGCGATGGAACCGTGGATAACGGGACCGTCTCCGGAAAGGTGACTGCATTTGGGAGTACGGGCGCGGTCGTGGGCGCGAGCGATCTTCCAACCAACCTCCAACCCAGCGGGACCGACAGCAGCAGCCTGCAGCCGACGTTTACCTGGACCTACCCGGCCAACGCCAGCAGTTACACCTATCAGTTCTATATCTGCTGCGGAAGCAACAACGACATCTGGGATATTCCGGGCAACAACTCCAACACCAATGGATTCACCGTTTCCGAGGACACAGGAGGTGTCTTCGGCGGCACCGCAACGGCCGGATCGATCCCCTGGGGTGAAGATCCGTCAGGTTCCGGCAGCACGCCGTCGGTTGGCAGCCTGACCAGCCTAACGCAGTACAACTGGTCGATTCAAGTCCAGGACAGCAACGGCAACTCCGCGCAGACGCAGGTGTACTACATCCCGCAATAGTTTGCGGGCGCAGTACTCACAAGGGCGGTCAACCATCCGGTTGGCCGCCCGTCTTCTTTGTAGAAATTGCCAATTGATAAACGGGCATATTCATTGTGCCCGGCGAACCGCTGCGCTCGCTCCTAATGAATGGACGTAGAAAAGGCGAATAACGAACAAACGTAGGGCGAAGATTGTCAGGTTGTGAGCCGGTTGCCCGGCCCGCGTTCGTTCTCGACCTAACTCGCCGCGCGAGTCAAGATGCTCAGCATGACCGCCGTTTATCAAACGGCAGCTTTACCGCCTTGTGCCGCCGACGGTCATTTTGTCTAGCTTGATGGTGGGCATGCCGACGCCTACGGGGACGGATTGGCCGTCTTTGCCGCAGGTGCCGATGCCTTCGTCGAGCTTGAGGTCGTGGCCGACCATCGAGACATGCTTGAGGGCTTCGGGGCCGTTGCCGATCAGCGTGGCGTCGCGGACGGGGGCGGTGATCTTGCCGTCTTCGATCAGATAGGCCTCGGAGGCGGAGAAGACGAATTTGCCGTTGGTGATGTCCACCTGGCCTCCGCCGAAGTTGACGGCGTAGAGGCCGCGCTTGACGCTGCGGAGAATGTCGGCGGGGTCGTCGTCGCCGGCCAGCATGTAGGTGTTGGTCATGCGCGGCATGGGGATGGATTGATAGCTCTCGCGGCGGCCGGAACCGGTGTTGGCCGTACCCATCAGGCGGGCGGAGAGCTTGTCGCTGAGATAGCCGCGCAGAATGCCGCCTTCGATGAGAACGGTCTCCTGGGTCGGCGTGCCCTCGTCGTCCACGTTGAGCGAGCCTCGGCGGCCAGCCATGGTGCCGTTGTCCACGACCGTGACCTTCGAGCTGGCTACCGATTGACCGATAAGGCCGGCGAAGGCCGAGGTCTTCTTGCGGTTGAAGTCGGCTTCCAAGCCGTGGCCGACTGCCTCGTGCAGCAGGATTCCCGGCCAGCCGGGGCCGAGGACCACTTCCATCTCGCCAGCCGGAGCGGGCACGGCGTTGAGCTGCAAGATCGCTCCGCGCGCCGCTTCGCGGGCCAGGTGCTCCGCGCTTTTGCTGCCTGTGAATTGCTCGAGACCCGCTCTGCCCCCGCCGCCAACTGAGCCTTTGGTGGTGATTGCGCCTTCCTTGGCGATGACGAAGACGTTGAGCCGGCAGAGAGGCTGGGTGTCGCTGGCGAAGGCGCCGTCGGATGCGGCGATGAGGATGCGGCGCAGTTCTTCGGAGTAGCTGGCGCGGACCTGCACGATGCGCGGATCGAAGGCGCGAGCCGCGCGGTCGGCTCTCAAGATCAGATCGAGGCGCGCGGCCAGGTCGAGATCGTAGCCGCCGAGCGGAACGGGATAAAGATCGGCGGAGGGCGACTCGGTGAAGCCCTGCA
>JBEKPI010000018.1:0-30967 GCA_049520855.1 Occallatibacter sp. | reverse complement strand
GGTTTGTTACTTTGCCCCGCTGCATTCTTCTCTTCTCAATCCAACGCTACTGCGTTTCGGGGGAACTCCCGGCAGCATCGCCAAACTCGTCACCACCATACGCCTTTGGGTCGCCCAGGCTTCCGGCCTTTGGCAGATGCCGGATGTAAAGAACAATCTGCCATATCTCCTCATCGCTCAAGATTCCCTTCGAAGCAGGCATGCCAGAGGGAGCAATTCCACCTTCGATTACCCGCTTTAGCTGTCCGTCGGTATAGTCCTGCACCGCGGGCGACGAAAGCAGCGGAATGGGAGGATCGATGGAACCGGCAAAGGGAACGCCGGTGTTCTGGCCGTCTCTGCCGTGGCACGCAACGCAGTAACTGCCGAACGCCTGCTTGCCGGCCTCGATGGTGCTCGGCGATGCCTGTAGTGGATCGCGATCGTGCTTGCCGCCAACGGTGATGTGATGTTTGATCCAGGTGGTTGTGCAGGTCTGGAGCTTGCCTGGATGGCCTGCCTTGCACCCTGTCGCTCCCAGGAGCAGGCAAGCTGCTAACGCAGCAAAGACTGCGGAGATCGTTGAAGGAAGTTTCACCGCTTCTACTCCGTCACATGAACTACAAAGCGCATTGTGCCGTGCCCGCTGCCGCAAAACCTTCCGCAACGGCCGGGGAAGTCTCCGGTTTTGTCAGGGGTGAAAGTAACTAGTGCCGCATGGCCCTTGACGATGGTCTGATTCACGCCGAGCCCTTCGATGAGCAAGCTATGCGATACGTCCTCGGAGATCAGCGACAGCGTCACTGCTTCGCCCTTCCTCACAGTGATCTCGGCGGGCTCAAACTCGAATCGCCTGGCATGAATCTCAATGAAGCGCGGCTTGTCCTGAGCGGGCAAACCCTGTTCTGTGGCGCAGATGATTGCAACTGCGAGCATGGCCAGAATGACAATCTTCACAAGCGATCCTTTCCGGAAATGAGCCTCTGGCTCCTGGACTCGGCTTCATTGTGCTCAGCATGGAATCGAGCACGGCCCGAGCACGCCCTGTTTGCACTTATGGCGCCAGGTATTGCAATAAGAACTTTTCGTCCTTGCGGCTGAGGCGCGCGCGGGTGCGCATATGCAGCACAATAGTTCCTGTGACCCGCGGACTCAACGTCATGGGCGGAGTGTGGCAGCGAGCGCAGTTCGCCGCGAAGATCTTTTCTCCGGGGTCCGCGGATGCTGCCGCGTTTTGCGCATGTGCTGGTCTGGATGCGGCTGGAGCAGCCTGTCCAGCGGCGGCGATCAATAAGATGAACCACATTCCTGAAGCAGCCAGAGCAAACAGCCAGTGTTTGTGTGCTTGAATGGTCACGACTTCCTCCCGGGCCACAGCGGCCAAACGAACCGGTAAGTGAAACCAAAGTTCCACGTGTTGCTGTTGCCGCCCTGACTGAAGAGCCTTCCATAACTTGATTCAAGCCTCCAGTCATCCCGGATCTGAAAGTTGAGGCCAGCCTCGGGGCGTTTCTCGTTTACGCGCGCAAGCCCGTTGCCGCCGCCGTTGCGCACGAAGAATTGTTCCATCCGCCCCACCAATTGCACGTGCCGGAAGAACTCCGGCGCGACGGGAAACTGCTGAGGCATATGCGCCGCCTCGATCCAGTAACCGTCCCCGTAATGATTGCGGTCGTACTCTGCTTTCAGATCAACGGAGGCGCGCTGCGGCTGCCAGGAGAGATAGGCGGCCTCATTGTTGATCTGATAACCCTCGAGGGTGCGCTGGTACGACAACCCAGCCTCGACCCGTTTCGACGGTACAAAGATGCTGGTATCTCCGCCGGCGGCGCGAACGGCCTGCAACTCATTCGTCGAGCAATGCGCTGAGATAAAGGCGCTGTATTGGATACTGGCCGATGGCAGGCTGGCAGCGACTCCGCGCAGCATGACGCCGTCCGCCGCTCCATACGGGTGCGTCCCGATCGAATAGGTGAGCGGCGTGTCTTGCAGATTGCGTATCCAAACCGGAGCCAGGCGCTCGCTGTAGAGACCGAACGGGAGGATGAAGCGGCCGGCAACAACCGTAGCGTGCGAATCGGCAAGCCAGTCCAATTGCGCGTAATCGACAGTCTTGTAAACCTTGCCCGCAAATCGACCCGAAAACGCGCCTGATGGCAAGCTCTCGCGCTGGAAGAAACCCGTGAATTCGACGCGCGACTCCAATAAGAGCGAATGGCCCATCGGCGCTAGCAGCACGGGAACGATTTGAGGCACAAGACTCTGAACACCGCCGGAAGTATTCTGAATATAAGCAAAGGCGCCTGATATTACAGGCACATATCCGGCAGTCGTGTGCGCCGCAAGATCGTCTTGCGCCTCCCCCACAGTGGACCCCAGGAGAATGCAGAGCGGGAGCAGCAGCAGTCGAAGGATTCCGGGCAAAGTGCCTCGGTCATTCCGTTGCGGCCTTCGTTTCCATTTCCACCAACTGGCCGATGTATTCGTCATTCAATTCACCTTTGGCTTTAGAACCGCGTTCGGGCTGTTCACATCCCGTCGGCAGGTGCGGGCCTTGCCGTTTAGCCGTTGCCGCGCAATCGCATCGAGCAATGGTTCGAGGCTTCAATTGCAACGCGTCAGGGCTGCACTAGCGCCAGTATAGGCAAGGTCGGACTGGTATCTGTCTCTATCCTGTCTAAGAGTTGTCATTGGTTTGTCAATTCCTTGCGGGCAGAGACGAAGGCTCTCGATGCAGTTTCTCGGCGTACAGGTTCAATACCTCCGGCGGCGCGGCGACGTGCCATCGCTGGCCATGGCATTGAAGCGGAAACAGTCGCGATTGCGCGGCCTGATCCAGCTGCGAGAGAAACTCGTTCGATGCCACTGTAACCTCCCCTCCGTGCATGACGGCTGCGATATCGCTGCGAGACAGCGTACACAACGACTCGCAGGGCGGTAGGCCGTTGTCGCGCGTGATCAGAAGGTCCGCCGCGCCACCCGCCACGATGGCGCCCCGATGTTCGGTGAGGCGCAAGAGCCATGCAGCGCGAGTGGTCACCGTCCGATAAAGCAGATCGGGAGGAATATCCAGCAGCGTGCGCGCGGCCTGCAGTTCGTCGAGCAGATTTCCGGCAGCCGATATGGGCGAGTCGCTTCCGAGCGCAATCGACGGATAACTCAAAAGCAACCCGCGGGCAAGCGTGTGGCCGAGAATGTGGAGATTGGAGGTGGGACACCATACGATCCACACTCCCGCTGCCCGCAGCTTAAGCCAATCCAACGTGGAAACTCCAACGGCGTGGACCAGTACCAGGCGCTCGTTCAGGTTGACTTCTCGCTCGAGTCGCGCTGCTTCCCGGTACGATTGTGCATCCGTTCCTTCCGCGAAGTGAACGATGAATCTCTGGTCAGCCGGGGTTTGCTCATAGCGACTGGTCCATTCCCGGTCATCAAGAGAATGTGCCCAACCATCATTCGCATGCACGTTGACCGGGAGAGCCTTGCTTGCCAGCAAGGCATGAGGTGCATCGTGGTGGCAGACAGTCGTTACTCCTGCAAACGCATTATGAATTGCTCCCCCCCAAAGCCGTGTCTCCTTGGGAATCTTCAGCAAATCGAGCAGCGGCTGCTCCTCGGGGTGATAGATTTCCTCGGCCCACTCGCGCCAGCTCGGATAGGGGCCATGCCCAAGCCTGGGGAAGATGCCAAAGTGCAAATGATCGTGCGCGTTGATAAGTCCGGGGAGAATCAAATGATCTTTTAGATCCACTATGCGCACAGATTTAGGGAGTCCTGCAGGCAACATCTTGCCGGGAAGCACCGCTTCGATCTTTCCGCTTCGCACCAGAAGCGTAGCCCGCACTGTACGCCATGGCTCAAGGGCTACTCTCGCGCCGGAGAGAATGTAATCCGCCGGAAACTCTGTTCTCGCTCCCGCTGCTGTCTCCAGCTTCATTGACTCCTCCTCCGATAGCTGGCGAGGTAAAGCACCGGCAACCCCTCGACCGCTTCATACAGGCCGGGACGGCCTGCCCGGAAGAAGAGGGCCTTCTCCTCGTCTCCAAAGGAATATTCGCTGAATGACTCCATTACGAAATCGGCCGCTTTCATGGCTGCATGCAAATCGAGAATTCGATACGGATGCGTTTGGATCTCGATCACCTCATGCGCGCAGCGAAAGGTTCTCCTCCATCCATATTCATTTGTCGCGGGATGAACGTCGGAGAGGAACACAAGAGCGCCTGGGCGAGCGATCCTTGCTATTTCGCGCGCGAGTTCATCCACGTCGTCCACATAAGAGAGAAGAAAAGAGGCCAGGATAAAGTCGGCCGAAGCTGCGTCGAGCGGTGTCTTCAAACAATCTGCCTGCACCAGAAGCGCGTTGCGGCCGAGCCTGCCGGCTGCCCGCCCCAGCATCGCCGCGGAAGTATCGACTCCAATCAAGGAGCGCGGTTGCAATGCGGAAAGCCGCTCCAGCCACCGGCCTGTACCGCAACCCAAATCGACTACATCACAATGTTCTGTTGGTTGGAGCATAGGAGCAAGATGGCGTTCCTCCAGGCATAACAACGGATTCGGCGCAGAGTCGTACGTGGGCGCCCACAGTTGATAGGCCTCTTCCACTGGCAGCAACCGGGCTGTTGCGCAATCGCTCATATGCTCTCGACTTTAGGCTTGCGCAACTGAATGAATTGATGCGCCAGATGCAATTCGAAAGGAAAGGCATAGAGCTGAAGCGCGTATCGCCAGGAACTGAGCAGCTTCAGCAGTTTCCGGCTCCAAGCTGGAGCTTGAATATCCTGCACCGTAGGCCAACGGCATGCAACCACAGTTTCAAAGTTATCGATCATCTTTCGCGTGGACTGTTTCATCCATGGCATCGAAGGGTTGACCCGAACCGTAAAGTCGTACCAGCGTTTTGTGGCCCACTCTTCAGGAGTCGCCGGGAAGTCCACCTTCGCATCGACATTGCCGTACATAGCCTTGAGCTGCGGAACGGGTGTGTAGTGCTGAACGATGATCTCAGTTGCCGGGTTAAGCCGCTTGATCTTACGGATGAATGTAATGGTTTCACGCGTATCGCGCTCGGGATCGTCGGGATTTCCAACCACAAACGAATACTCCGGCACAATGCCGATCTCCTTCATCCGCTTTGCGACTTCGATGGTTTGGTCGGTGGTGATTCCCTTGTTCATCTCCTTGAGCACCCAGTCCGATCCCGATTCAGCGCCGAAGAAGATCATGGCGCAGCCGCCGCGGCGAATGGCATTGAGCGTGGCGGGGGAGTAGCGCGATATGGTGTCGATTCTTCCCTCGCACCACCAGCGCAGATTCAGGGGAGCGAGCCTTTCCATCAACTCCACGGTGTGATCCTCGCGCATGAAGAAATTCATGTCGTAGAACTGCACGCCATCGACGCCGTAGTGTTCCACAAGATGGCGCATGATGGCCTCCGTGCGCGCTGGAGATTCCATCTTCTCCTTGTTGCCGAAGGCCACGCCAATAGCACAGAAGCGGCATTGAAACGGACAGCCGATGCTGGCCTGATGCGCTGCTGTCCGTCTGCCAAAATAGGAGGGGCGCAGATACTTCTCGACAGGAAGACGATGAAAGGGGCTCCAGGGAAAGGCATCCGGTCCGAGCATGGATCGTTCGCAATTGTGAAGATGCTCCCCATCGTGCGTCTTGTACGAGAGACCAGAAATAGCGGAGAAGTCCGCCCTCCCGCGAAGCGCGGCGATCAGCTCAAGCAAAGTGTGCTCTCCCTGACCCCGCACCACATAATCCACATAGTCGGCATTCAGCGCGGCGTCTTTGTAGACTGAAGGAAAGTATCCTCCCCACACAACCGGGATGTGTGGAAACATCGCCCGGATCCTCTTGCAACTGTTCATGGCAGAGACCATCTGCGGCCCCGGCATCACGCTCACGGCCAGTAACTCTACATGGCGTCCGCGACAAAGGCCGGCGATCGTCTTATCCGGGTCAGTGTCGAGATTGCCGTCCACAATCTCATACTCTTCCCGCCCTTCCAATACCGCTGCCAATGCGAGAATGGAGAGCGGGAACCGGCGATTCTTCGGCTTGGCGAGCTGCGGATAGTAGAGAATGATCATTGCGCCTCCGTTGCTTCAGCATTTGCGGTCCCTAGATAGATATGGAATCGTGACGGTTTGCGGCGCCCGGCAATGCGGGCAAGGAATGGGCGCAACGCCCATCGCCATCCTCGCCACGGCGAGTACCGCCGCCAGCGGATTCCGGTCTTCTCCAAGCGCGCAAGCGTTTCCGGCGTGAGATACTCCTGGCCGCCCATGTTACCTCTGTCGGTTCCATACCTGCGCAGAAACTCATCCGACTTCTCCCGCTTCATCGCTTCGCCATCGGCCTCCTTGCTGTAGGTTGGAGAGTCGGCGATCAGAATCGCCCCGCCCGGACGAAGCACGCGCAAGGTCTCGCGCAAGGCGGCCTCGTAATCCCGCGCATAGTGGAAGGAAGCATTGAAGATCGCCACATCGAACTGCCCTGCCGTGAAAGGCAGCCTGTCCATCTCCGCTTGAAAGCGTGGGAAGTCCGGTTCGTCAGCGTTCCCGTAGTGCCTGCCGGCTCCCAAGCCATCCAGAGGGTTCACGCTGAGATCGGCGGCGACTGGCAGATGCCCGGCGAGGGAGAGCCTGTAACTCATCCAGCAGTTGCCTGAGCCAATGTCGATGATTCGCAGCCGCTCCTTTCCGGCCTTCCTCACGCAGATGGGAAGTAACTTCCTTGTCATAAACCGAAAGCTGCGCGCGCGTATCCTCCACTGTTCTGCAAACCTTCCCGTAGTGTCTTTGAACGGCAGGGAAAGGTAGAACTCCGCATCGTTCGACCAGCGCCCCTCCGCCTTGCGAACAGCTTCATAGCTCGATAACGGCTCAGAAAGAAGGCTCGCGCGACCGGGGCGCATCGCTCGCCATATTCCATCGATTCGGCGCATGACATAGGTGCAAGCTGCACAGGCCACCTTATCCTGCGCACGCTCGGCAGTTGTAATGAGCAACCCCATTTCACCGGAGCAGGCAGGGCACCGAAGGGCCAGTTCAGACCAGTGGCCTGTGGCCGACCGAATTTGACGAATTGCAACAGTGGCGCTCATGCCGCGCGTCTCTCAAAATCAAGCAGGGTGTGATCGCCCCAGCAGCGCACGCCAGGCAGGCGAGCGAGCATTGAGTCAAGATACGCAAGCAGATCGAGCACCCTTTTTCGCGCCTGAAAATGCGGTTCCAAATAGGATGGGGGCACGAGGATACCCACGCCGCGCCATCCGCAAAGCAGAAACCCGGAAGAGAACAGTTCCGTGGCCTCACTTACGGATGGGTAGATGACATTGAAGGAGGTTCCGTCAACATGGACGCCGGAGGGCCTGCGGCCGATACGCCGAAAGGCTTTGCGAAAGCGCCCACGCAGGAGATAGTAGACCATCTCCCACAAGCACAGGCGGCCGAATATACAGAGGAGCACATGCCCGCCCGGCTTGACGATGCGGGCAAGCTCATTTGCGATACCTACCCAGTCAAGCGAACAGTTGAGTCCGGCAAAGTTTGAAAGAACCCCATCAAATGGGCCTTCTAAACGGGCGAGATGCTCGTTGCGCAGGACCGAGAATTGCACTTGCGAAGAGAGCGGCTCACTCGTCAGTTTCCGATTCGCGGCTTGAATCATTTGAGGGGAGGCGTCGTACGCGCTCACCCTCACGCCGCGGCGCGCCAATGCCAGCGCATCTTCGCCGGTTCCGCAGTTGAGTTCGAGCACATGGCTGCCGGGGGAAATGCGGCGTTCGATCTGTCTCCATACTTGCGCTCGCTGCGCTTGGCCAATCGCCGAAACGGTAAACAGCCGGTCGTAATCGAACGCGATCGAGTCGAACGGCTCGGCAAGAGAAGTTGCTTGCGCGATGAATGTTTTCGGTGAAACTGTCATGCGGTTCTCGCATCGTTCCGCGCGGCTAATTGCATGCTCGTGCGTTCAGCAATAATCTGCGCTTGCAGGGACTCGGCTTCACCTTGCCGGGCCGGATTGTCTTTTGTATCGATCCGCACCAGTTCCACTTCGTGCTTTAGTAACTGATTCGCAATCTGATAGAAGTCGCCGCCGCGTCTTCCTAGAATTTGTAGTTCGCGGTCGGAACTTTCCCCCCATGCGCGGCTCTCGCCAATCCGCCCCTGCTCCTCGACCCGTTTGAAGTAAGGCGTTCCCTTGATCGGATAGGCGACGGTCGTGAGAAACACATCGGGCTTGGAGACGCGCACATGTTCGATTGTGGCTTCAATATCTTCCATCTCCTCTCCCTCGTACCCCCACATCAGGAACATGCCCGTTTGAATTCCATATTCCCGGCATAGCTTTGTAGCCCGCTGCACCTGCTCGATGCTGACGCCGCGTTTCATGCGGTCTAGAATGCGCTGAGAGCCGCTCTCCGAACCGATCCAGAGCCGAAAGCATCCGAGTTCCGCCAACGTCCGGATCGCATCCTCCGTCAATCGATCGGCGCGGGAGATACATTCGAAGGGAATATGAAGCGAGCGGGAAGTTATCTGCTCACGCCACTCCCGCAGCCATCCATGGTGGATCGTGAAGACATCGTCCGCGATCCAGAGCATGTCGGGCTTGTATCGTTTGCGCAGCCATTCAAGTTCGTCCGCCACAAAACGGGGCTTGCGGCGGCGATGAGTCTGGCCGTAGACCTGGTGACTGCACCACTCGCAGTGATAGGGACAGCCTCGCGCCGTGATCAGCGAGATGGAACCCATGCCGTGATGGGTGCGCCAGGTTTCCACATAACGTCCCGTGTCGATAGCTTCTCTTTCCGGCCACGGTTGCCCGTCGAGATCCTGGATCTGCGGCCGTGGCGGGGTGCGAACCACATTCCCATCGTTGTTAAGAAACGCGATGCCGCGCACAGTGCCCAGACGGTCCACGTCGCCGCTGCGGAGTAATGACAACAGCTCTTCCATCGTGATCTCGCCCTCGCCCATCACGACGACATCGGCTCCCGCGCGGAGATATTCCTCGACGTACGCCCCCGGTTCAGGGCCGCCCACAATGGTCCTCCAGCCATGGCGCTTCGCTTCAGCAAGAATCTTCACCACCTTGGGGCGCGTCATCAGATTGGCGTAAACACCGAGAACGGTGGGCGTCTGCTCTCTGAGTTGCTTGTGGAGAGATTCCTGTGTAGAGAATGTGCTGTCATGCACTTCAACTGCGAACCCGCGAGAGCGCAAGTGCGAACAGATGTAGAGAATGCCTAGTGGCGGATAAGGCTTCATGATTTGCATTTCCTTGGGATCTTCGTGAAGGAAATACCCGTGCGTCAGCAGCAGATCGGTCATGCGTTCGCCTCCATTCCCACTGGGCACAGCACTCCGGCAACGCCCGCATCCGAGACCTTGCACTCCCGTTGAACCAGGGTTGATTGTTGCGGATAGATGGGAAGACTCGTAGGCTGCGAAGTTCTGCTCACGGCCTCAAGCGCATAGACTTCTTCCCAGTGCATGCGAAGCTTCCCGGGGGCTCTGACCTCCGCTGGGAGATGTCCTTGTGTCACCTCAAAATGCAAGGCGTTGCGCAAAGAGCGATAGAACTCTGTGCTGTAAGCGGAGCGAAACATCATGCTCAACTCGGCGCTGTCCACCCAGTTCCGCTTGGTCCCGAGTTGCTCGTGGACTCGCTGGTAAAAGGCAGTGTTGGGCAGTGGGTACGAAACTGAGACCCCAATATCGTCGGGCTGGGTGGAACGCACCAGATCGATGGTCGCCTCAATCTCCTTAAGCCCTTCTCCTGGGTAGCCAAACTGTAGAAAATAGCAGGCGCGAATATTGTGGCTGCGCAGCAGTTCGCGCGCCACCGCGACCGATTCGACGCGCAGGCCTTTGTCCATTGCGTTCAGCACGCTTTGCGCCCCAGACTCAACGCCCATCCAGACCTCGCTGCAACCGGCGCGCTTGAGGTCCGCCACCGTACCGGGGCGCATCAGATCCGCGCGGCTCTGTATCTTGAAGGGGAGTACAGCGCTGTAATGTTGCATTGCATCCGCAAGCTTCTCCGTCCACGTTGCATTGAGCGCAAAAATGTCGTCCGCGAACCATACATGCTCAATCCCGTAGCCGTTCTTCAATTCCGCGATTTCCAACGCAACCGATTCCGCCGGCCGCAACGAATAGCTGTTTCCAAAGATTGGCTTCGCGCACCAGTTGCAGCGGAACGGACAGCCGCGGCTAGCGACCACATTCGTAGAAACATATCCAGTGCTCCGCCTCCAAACGTCTGCGTATGCGGAAAGGTCTGTAAGATCCCGCGCGGGAAATGGGAGAAGCGAGAGGTTGCGTTGCGGCAGCCGAGCCTCGGTTCTTACCACTCGTCCCGACGAGCAATCAAGCCAGGCAAGTCCTGGGATCTCCCACTCTTGCGTTTGGCCTTGGAAGAGGATTGCATCAAGCAGTTCGCAAGCAGTCTGTTCCCCTTCGCCCAGCAGAACAGCGTCGAACCCATGGTTCAGATACTCCTCCGTGTGGTCGGCGGCATCGGAGCCGTGGGCCATGACAAGAGCGCCGGTTGCCTTTGCTGCCGCGCACATCTTCCAACTCAATTCCCGCGAGCGCAGCAGGCACATCTTGCTGAGAAAGTTGAAACTGTCTTCGTATACGAAGACTACGCGCGGTCTGCTCCGTTCCAGCGAGCGCGCGAAGCCTATCTCCGGATCATTGAGCATACTGTCGAAAACTGCCGCACGGAAGCCCTTCTCGCGCGCAGCGGCAGCGGCGTAGAGCGTGCCGAGGGGCGGATACGGCTGCCCACGCTCCAACTGCTTCGGATCGTGGGCAAGGTGATAAGCATGAGTGAACAGGACATCGGCCTTCCCCGCATCTTCATATGCCTTATTCATCGGCTTGATGGACCTCCTCTTGGCGCGCGTCCTGCGGCTCATCCGTGAACGCAGGCTGCTCGACAGCAGCAAAGTGAGCAAGCGACCGGTCGCCGCGGCCGGCAATCACGGGTTCTAAATTCCCAATACATGCTGAACTTCTTCATCCCGTCCTGATTATCCTTTTGCTTTCTCCCATGCTTGTCACGGCCTTGTCATCGCTTTGTCATTTCTGCTTTCGATGCGCTTTTCGAAAGCTTTTCCAAAGTATTCTGAACCCAGGATGGCGATGGAAACAGAGATGGTTGAAGGCGGTCACAATGCGGTGGGGTACTCGATGACGCTCGGTCTTGCTGGCAGCGCGTGTTCGTTTTGCACGGACTCACCGCGCCTTATGGAGCTTGCAAGCGGATTCTTTTCTCCATGCCTGGCCGCGAAAGCGCGGAGACCGCGCGCGGCAATAACGCTGCTTGTCCGCGACCGCAGATGCGCTTCGTCAATCGCTTCCAACTTTCCCATCTTTCGAGGCAGAAATGAATTCGTTCACGCCGATTACGGACGCGACGGCTCTGTCTGGTTCGATCTGAAGTCGCGCGAAGTCGCGGGCATATTGTCAGACGAAATCATCGCCGACGAGGGATTCTTTCGGCGGGCCATTCTCGCGGTCATTGCAGGTGTTCTTGCGCCGTCGTTGGGAGTGATTGCACTGCACGCCGGATGCGTGGTGCGCGATGGAAGGGCCATTCTGCTTGCGGCGCCCTCCGGCTCGGGAAAATCGACGATCTCGCTCGCTCTTGCATTGCGCGGCTGGAGCCTGCTTTCCGACGACTGGACTTTTGTCGCGGATGCGGGCAATGGATTGAGGGTATGGGGCATGCACACCTCGATCAAGCTCTTGCCCGATGCAAGGCTTTTCTTCCCGCAGCTGTCCGCCTTGTCTCCCGCTGTCTCGCTGAACGGAGAGTTGTCCTATGAAATCGATCCCTGGAGTATTTTTGGCGTTGACCGCGCTATCGAAGCAACGCCGTTTGGGATTGTTTTCTTGAATCGCGCTATGGAGCCTGGGGCGCACATCTGCCATGCTTCGCACTCTGGCGAGAAAGAGACAATGCAGGCTCTCCTTGAAGAGATCGAGGAACAGCCAAAAGCAATAGTAGAGCAAGACAGTTACCGGCGATCGCTGATGCAACAGCTTTGCCGGCTGCCCGCGCTCAAGGTGCGCTTCAGCCGCGAACCGGCAGTCGTAGCGGCAGACTTAGATGAACTTCTTACGGAGCAACTTTGTGCTTGAACGAGATTCCAGCACCGCGCAAAAGGCTGTGGCGGCATCAACCGACCTGCTGCACAGGCGCATTCTCTTGCCCTATTCATTTCAATTTGTTCTGAGTGAATCTTCCGTATGCATCAGGACTGATTCCACGCTCATCCGTGAGGCCCTTGACAGCTTGAACATTCAAGCTGATCTCGTCGGCGTAGTGGCGAATGTGGAATGGGAGATCGCGGTGGAGACTCAGCGGGAATCCGAAGCGGCTATGTGCCACCGGGCCGAAATTGAACCAATCGAAGTTTATCGCTTCGGTCCCAGTTGGGCTCTCCGCATGAATAGTGGTTCCTGGTTCGCGTACACTCCTCCTTCGCGGAACGGCGTCGGGTTTGCAATGGTGGTCGGAAGCGAACGCGATCGGATTGATCGGCTATCCGTCTATCTCCGCGCGATCATGTCCCTTCTTGATGATGCAGGCGCGCGCTCGAATCCAGATTCGACCCTGGAGGTCTGCGCATGAGAAGAGAATTCCTATCGAGCGTTGTACATTCCCTTCGCTTCTCTACTTTCAAGGCTGGAGATGGTGATGCTCCAAAGCGCGAAAGGCGCGATCTATCCGGCTTCTCGGCTCGTAAATGGTCGCGGCATATCGGCGCGCTCGATAGAGTCGGGCTCACCCTGCCTCTCTATGCCCGGTTGCTGGAAGATGGAAAGCGCGCCGGTCTCCCGGAGCAAGCTCTGGCTGCGCTCGAGCAGCGCCGGCGCGACAACACGCGGAGAATGAGCAGCATGTTGTTGACCTTCGGACAAGCGGTCGCGGCTCTACAGCAGGCTGGCATTCGCTTTGTGTGCGTCAAGGGGTTCAGCCTCATTCCGGAGTATCTGACAGAGTTATGGCAGCGTCATCAGATCGACTTCGATCTGCTCGTTGCGCCTGAAGATGGACTGCGCGCGCAGCAGGCTCTTGAACAGCTTGGCTACAGGCTAACCGCTATTGACGGGACTGAGCGCAGATTGCGTATTCCGGTGTCTCGTCCTCTGGCGCATCACGCTTATCTTTACAACCCGCAAGAGGGCGGAGCTATCGAATTGCATTCCCGCTTTTGGGAGGCTGGCGCCGAAGCGCTTCCTCTGCTCTGCCCCGAAGACGCTTTCGAGCAGGCGGAGATGCATACCCTTGGTTCCGTCTCATTTCCGCGCCTGGCGCGGCACCACGCATTTCTTTATCAGGTTCTTCACGTCTTTCGGCATTTCCTCGGATCTTGGGCGCGTTTGCTTTGGCTCTATGAAATTGCCGGCTACATGCGCCGGTATCGAGACGACGGTGCGCTTTGGCGGAAGGTGCAGGCACTGCTCTGCGCGGATGAGCGCATGGCGGAGGCTGCCGCGCTTGTGTTGCTGACGGCGCGGGATCTATTTGCCTGCCCGATCCCGCCTGCTCTCGAAAACATTTGTACCCTGCCCGCCGGCTCGCCCGTGCGCTTCTGGATAAGTCATTACGCGCAACGGTGGCTGTTAACGGACATGCCGGGCAACAAGCTCAACCTCCTATTGCAGCGGCATTTCTTTTCGGATAGCCATGCCTGGCGGCGTTATCTGGCCAGCCGTCTGGCGCCGCGGGGAAAAAGCCCTATGCTCTGTGAGGGCATTGAAAGGAATGTCGCACAATCCCTGGCATATCGGGCTGCCAATCTTCGCTTTCGGGCTACTCGCATCTGGCATCACCTCAACACTGGCGCGGGATTTGCGGTAGCCAGTATTGTGTGGGAGCTGAACATGCGTGCGAACCGGAATCTTGTCTCTGCGGACAATCTGCGCAGGGGTGAATCATGAGAGCCAATGCCGGCATGACTGCCGCAATGCGACGGCTGCTCCCATCGGCCGAACGGACCGTGTTGGTCATGTTGCTTGCTCTCTTCGTCTTCAAAGCGTTCATTCCCGCATGGGTAACTCTGCGCAGCGACTTCGCGAACTACTATCTTGTAGCTCGTCTGCTGCACCAACACTATGCTATGGGCAAAATCTACGATTGGATATGGCTTCAGCGCGTGAAAGATCACTGGTCCATCCAGCAGCCGCTGGTTGGCTTTGTCGGCCTCACGCCTTTCTCCGCATTGCCGATCGTCCCTCTGGCATGGCTCGATGTTCTGGAAGCGAAGAGGATTTGGCTTGTAGTCAATCTCGCCGTCCTTGCAACATCTCTCTTCGGGTTGCAGCGGCTCACATCTCTGGGAGCCCGGCATGTCGCGCTTATCGCATTGCTTGCCATTATCCCTTTGCGGAACAGCTTTCTGCTGGGACAGATGCATTTGGTCGTGCTTGGCCTGCTGGTGCTTGCCTATTGGCTCGATACGCACAAGATGTGGATCGGATGCGGCCTTGCGCTCGCGATCGCGGCCTCTCTCAAAGTCTATCCGCTGTTCTTTGTCTTGTACTTCCTTCGCAAGCGCCAGTGGAAGCCGGCGGCAGTATTGGTTTGCTCGACCCTGGCCATCCTCGCTGCATGTTTTCTGATCTTCGGCGCGCCCGTCATGCGAGTGTTTCTGATCGAGCAGTTTCCTCGCATGTTGCGCGGCGAAGCCATTGACCCGTTCAGCCTCACTTCTCCCTCCGCATCTAGCTTGTTCCATCGCGTCTTTTTGCCGCAGCCCCAACTGAATCCTCGCCCTCCCATTCCCTCGCCGTTGCTATATTCGCTGTTCTATCCGCTCTGGCAGCTCAGTTTGTTCGGCCTCACATTGCTGACGATCTCCTCCGAGCACGGCGATCCACGACGCAGAGGCCTGGAGTGGGCCGCCTTTACCTGCCTCTTGGTCACTCTTTCTACCGAGCCGGCTTCCTATCATCGCGTGGTCCTCATCTTTGTTGCCATCCTGGCGACTTATGCAATCAAGAGTGTCTGGCGCAGGGCGCTCATGCTGGGATGCTACTTCGTTGCATGCAATATTCACCCTTCCGTCTCGCCGCTGCATCCGGTCATGGCCTTATTGCGCGACTTTCTCCCCTACTGGGGACTCCTGGCCATGCTGGCCTGCTTGCTCGCCGCGTTGCGCGGCCGCCCATTTGCCCCATTGGCCTTATGGCCCGCATGGCCGCGCATGCGCATCGCCTGGTCTCTGGCCGGCTTTACGATTGTTTGGTGTGCGGCATCGGCAACCACCTTTGTTCATGCGCGGTCGCTCAATTGCTCCGAGTATCTGGTGGACCGCACAGGCGGCGCCTATGCGCGATTTGCTCCGCATCTGGCGGGCGATCATCTGCTCACCGTCTCAATGTTTCCCGAAGGCTATCGCGTGGAAGACGAAGGCGGCCGGCTGTATCGCACAGGCATAGACGGGAGAGATGAAGAGCAACTCGCCATTGCCTCAAGTCCCAGTGCAAGCCAAGTCTGGATTGAAGCCGTGAGTGAAGGGAATTCCCGCCTGGTGGAGTTACCCGCGGCATCAAGCGCCACGGCAATTGCGCCAATCGCAATCATCCCCAACGCGGAATCGCCGGCTCTCTCGCCTGACGGACGCAGCCTGGTCTTCCTGCGTGAAGTCGATGGCGCTGGCCGTGCGTGGATGGTTCATCTCGACGAAAGCGGTCGAGTCCTGGATGCGCCATTCCCCGTCACTCCCGTGGGATTGAATGTCGCGAGCGCTTCCTTTGCCGGGCCGGACGTGATTCTTTTCTCTGCCGTTGAAGATGGAGCATCGCATCTCTTTGTTGCACATTCCGGGGAGACGCCCCAAAGAACCCATGCGGCTGCCGATGCGATTGATTCACCAACTGTGAACATTGAAAACGGTCTGCTCATCTATCGGCAACTTAGCGGCGGCTACTGGCGCCTGTTTGCAAACAGCTTTTTGCTCAGCGGCGCCACTCAACTCACGTTCGGCGATTGCAACGCATACGACCCCGCCTGGAGCGGCGCTTCCTCTCTGCTCTACATCAGCGACTGCGGGCGAGGCATGGGGCTGGGCGCTGTAGCTATCAGGCCTTTCCACATCGTTCCCGGCAAGCCTGACAATTCGCCGCCATTTTCGATTTCAACGAACCGCCCGCAAGGAGAGGCACAACAATGAGCACCGCCATTGGCTCAATCTCTGAAAGCCCGGCCGGCGGGTACGTGGCCAAGACCAGCATGGGCGTGCGTCCTGCCCTTACGGTTCTGGACTTGATTACGCTGCTGGCCAGTCACTGGCGTCTTTTGGCAAAGGCTGCATTGGTAGGCGCAGTTGCCGGCCTGGCCCTTGCGTTTCTGCTGCCCACGCGGTACACGGCTGTCACCACGATTCTGCCGCCGTCGTCCTCATCTTCTCTGGCGTCTCTATTCGCCGCGCAGTCGGGCGAGTTGGGCGCCGTCGCCGGATTTACCGGAGGCAACTTTGGATTCAGGAGTCCGGCGGAGGTTTGTCTCATCATGTTGAGGAGCCGCACCGTTGAAGACGCTACAATCCAACGTTTTCAATTGATGCAGGAGTATAGCAAGAAGAGGGTCTCGGATGCGCGCACCGCATTGGAACGCAGAACTTCGGTGACGCTCAATATGAAGAGCGGCATCATAGCCATCTCCGCCACGGACGGCAATGCGGCGCGCGCCGCGGAACTTGCCAACGGCTATGTGAACGAGTTCAAAAAGTTTTCGGCTTCACTCGCCATCACCGAGGCCAGTCAGCGCCGTCTCTTCTTTGAGCAGCAGCTTCTCGAAGCCAAAGGCAGTTTGACGCAAGCTGAGGAAGCGCTCAAAAATACGCAACAGACCACGGGACTGCTGGAGCCGGCCGGCGCATCGAAAGCCTTGCTCGAAAGCGCAGTCGCCGTCCGGGCGCAAATCGCGGCCAAGCAAGTGCAGCTTCGCTCCATGCGTACCTATGCCACGGAAGAGAATCCCCGTCTGATTCAGGTGAAACAGGAAATCGCCGCGCTTGAGTCGCAGCTTGCGGAACTCACCGGAACAAGCCCGGAGGCGGCAGACGATCCGCTTGTGCCCAAGGGCGATATGCCAGAGGCCGGAGCCGAATATCTGCGGCGTTTGCGCGATGTCAAGTACAACGAGTCGGTCGTTGCGCTATTGGCCCGGCAGTTGGAAATCGCGCGCCTCGACGAGGCCAGACAAGGCGCTGTGATTCAGGTTGTCGATTTGGCCGTCACGCCGGACAAGCGATCTTCTCCCAAGCGATTGGCGATACTGCTGGCATCTATCGTTCTCGCCCTTTGTTCAGCGAGCTTTTGGATCGTTTATGCATCGAGAGATATAAGTCTTCCCATGAAGCGAGCCGCATACAATGGCGCGGCGCTGCTGCTTGCGTTGTTTGCCATGACACACGTCATTGCCGCGCAGACGCCGGAGAGTCCGGGGCAGTCTGCTCCTTGTTCGACCAGCGCGGACGGCTCTCAAGAGGCTCCCTGCGCCGATCCTGAGCAGAACACATCCGCGGTTCCATCCAGCCCGCGGGATCAGGGAGATCATTCCAGATTAGCGTCAGATACGGATCGGCCCGTAAGGGATGCGCGCAGCAATGCGGAGGACGCATTGACTGAATCTGCGCGGGGCCAGGCGCGGCGCGCGCCGCATGAGCAAACCCCTGAGCCGCGCACGGAGTTTGAGCAAATGGTTGCCGACTCGGCTGGCCGGCCGTTGGAAGTATTCGGCCGCTCTTTGTTTGCACAGCCTCCGGCCACCTTTGCACCTGCCGGCGATGCCCAGGTTCCAAGCGATTACGTTCTGGGGCCCGGCGATCAATTGCGCATTCGGATATGGGGCCAGATCGACGCCGACTTGCGCATCGAGGTTGACCGCTCTGGGCGAATCTATATTCCGCATGTCGGCGAAGTGCCGGTTGCGGGCATCCAATATCGCGATCTGGACGGCTATCTCAAACAGGCTGTCGAGCGCATCTACAAAAACTTCAACCTCGATGTGGCCATCGAGCGTCTTCACTCGATCCAAATCTTTATAGTTGGGCAGGCTGAAACTCCGGGTGTCTACACAATCAGCTCGCTTAGCACACTGGTTAACGCCGTCTTTGCTTCCGGAGGACCTTCCTCTCAGGGATCGCTGCGGCATATCCAGTTGCGGCGCGGAGATTCCACCGTACAGGACTTCGATTTATACGACTTGATTCTGAAAGGGGATAAGTCGCACGACCATTCTCTGCAATCCGGGGACGTGGTCTTTATCCCGCCGGTCGGTCCCCTGGCCGCCATCACAGGATCGGTGAATATCCCGGCCATCTATGAGCTTAGAGACAACACCACAATTGGATCGCTGATCGAACTTGCAGGCGGACTGAATACCGTGGCCGACGGAAGCACAGCAGTTGTCGAACGCATCGGCGAGAATCGATCCCGCAATGTGCTTCAATTCCCGCTCGACGCCAGTGGCCTTGGCTTTGCGTTGAGAGGCGGCGACATCGTCCATATCTCCAGCATCGTTCCGCGTTTCGACGATACGGTGACTCTTCGCGGCTATGTTACAAACCCGGGCCGCTATCCATTCCGGCCCGGAATGCATGTTCGCGACCTTATCCCCAATCCTGAAGCACTGTTGCCGCGCGAATACTGGCTCAATCGCGCCAGCATCACCGATGGCCGACAGACAGAATACCCGGTCCGCAAGCAGGTTCCGGACACTTCCAGCAAGACATCCGCGCAAGATCAACTCCGCAACGCCGGAAGCAGCGCAATTCCGATGCAGCAGAAGAACCAGGCCCCCAGCGTGTCAGGCAACTCGTCAACACGTCAGCAAACAATTCCGGAATATTACAGCGAAATCGCTCACTCAGAGACCATTCGCGATCCAGGCGCTGAAACTGCCACAGCTGCGGGAATCGCGGCAGGCAATGAGTTGAGCAGTGGAAAGGACACGCTGGCGCGCGATCTAGAAAGGCTGGCGCCGTCGGTCAACTGGCGTTATGCGCTGATCCAGCGGGTGGATGCAGCCTCATTGAAGACGCAGTTGATCTCTTTCGATCTCGGCAAGGCAATCGAGGAGAACGATCCAGCCAGCAACCTGGCGCTCGCTCCAGGCGATATTGTGACCGTCTTTTCACAGCAGGAGATCGTGGCTCCCGAGCAGGCGCGGACTCGATATATCAAGGTTGAAGGCGAGGTGGAGCATCCGGGCATCTATCAGTTGGAAGAGGGTGAGACGCTCAAGGATGTGCTGGAGTCCGCGGGCGGACTGACCGCAAGAGCGTATCCCTTTGGCGCGCGCTTGACGCGGGAATCCGCACGCATCGAACAGCAGAAGGGCCTGGATGAGATGGTGCGCACTGCCGAAGCCGAGATGCGCGCGTCCACCGTGTCGGTTGTTGCGGCCAGCGCGCAGGACGCAGGCGGGGTTGCTGCCAGTCAAGCAGCCCAGCAGACTCTGCTGGCCAGTCTTCGGTCAGTGCAGGCCTCAGGCCGCGTTGTGCTTGACATGCATCCGGTCGCAAGCGGCATTGCGGACTTTCCGCCGATTGTCCTGGAAGACTCCGACCGGATTGTCATTCCGGCGCGTCCCAATACAATTACGGTCTCTGGCGCGGTCTATAACCCGGCGTCCTTCGTCTACGACGCTCGACGCAGTGTCGGCGACTATCTGGATCTGGCTGGCAAAGGCCGGATTAACTCAAACCGCAGTCATGCGTTCGTGCTTCGCGCGGACGGCACAGTCATCAGCCGTCAAGAGGTTGGCGGCCTATTCCACTCGAGCTTCGAGCGGCTGCCGCTCAACCCTGGCGATCAGATCGTCGTGCCCGAAAAAGTCGACAATGGCGTGGGCCGCGCGCTCCACGACTGGCCGCAGATACTCACTTCGCTGGCGATAAGCGCGCTCGCGGTCGGCACATTCGTCCCATAGACCAACAACCGTGTACCAGGTGCTCAATGTCCACCCAACGTTCTGTCCCGTATCCCGCCACACTATCCTCCCCACCAGGCATAGCTTTGGTGCGTCGCCTCGATGCGCCGCCCGCCTCCAAACGCGCTCATTGGGATCGCGCCCTGCTGCGGCTATGTCTCTACCCGCTGCCCGCGATGGGGGCCCAGTTGCTGAATTCGGCATTGCGCGCAACCGCCGCGCATCGCTCCGGTTCTCCAGCCAATCTGCAGTTTGTTGTGGCTCTCTCTTTCGCATGGATCGCTGCCCTCGAATGTTTTCATGCGATCGGGCGCGAAAGAACCAATCGGGAACACACGGGTTCGATGGCGGTTCTGGCCTCTGTCTGCGTTGCATCGGGCGCGGCGGCGGCCCTGCTTGCCCTTCTGGGAATCCCATTGCCGGGTATGCCGCAATGCGCGGCCGATGCCGCGTTCCTCTTTGCGGCATCCGTAATCGTCAAGATATCGTTCCGCGCAATGTTTGACGTCCGAAGCCCTCTAACCCGAATCGCTGTTGTCGATATGCATGTACATGCCGGAGGAACATCCTGGATACTCACCCGCAAAGCAGTCTCGCGCCACGAGATATCCGGCGCAATTCGATTGGAGGACCTGCAACATTCGCAACTGGCAAGCATTGCGCATAGCATGGATGAGTTGGTGCGCGAGATTCAAAGCGAACCGGTTGAAGGAGTTCTTATCTCCGCATCCCCGGCGGAGATTGCAGCTCTCTCGGAGAGATTGCGAGCTTGCGATAGCGTGGGCGCTCCGGTGCGCTTCATTGTCGGCGACAAAGACGGAGCATCCCTGCGCAGGAGATTTGCAAATGCCAACTGCCTCTATCTGCTGAACGCTGGCGCCGCGCCCACCAAGACAATGCACTATCTGCTTCTCAAGCGGGGATTCGACCTTGTGTTCTCGCTTGCCGCGATCGTCTTGGGATTGCCCCTGCTTGTACCGATCGCCTTTGCCGTAAAGATAAGTTCAAAGGGCGGTATTCTCTTTATTCAAGACCGTGTTGGATGGAACGGAAAAATTTTTCGCATGTATAAGTTTCGCACCATGCGCGCAGCTCCGCCTTGCGAGAGCGATACGCGCTGGTCCCAGCCCAACGATGCACGTCGAACCGCAGTAGGGAGAATCCTGCGCAAATATTCGCTGGACGAATTGCCCCAGTTCTTCAATGTGCTAAAAGGCGACATGAGCGTGGTGGGGCCTCGGCCGGAGCGCCCCTATTTCGTCAACAGCTTCAGGAGCGAGATCGAAGAGTATCATCGCCGGCATCAGGTGAAGGTCGGCATCACGGGATGGGCGCAGGTGAACGGGCTGCGCGGCGACACTTGCATTCGCACGCGGCTGATGTACGACCTGTATTATCTGCAAAACTGGGGGTTGGTCTTCGACCTGAAAATTGTTCTTCGCACTGTATTGTGCATCCTGTGCGGACAGAATGGCGATTGAGCGCAACCGTTTTCATTCGTGGAGGCATTGAGTCGCGATGAAGAGATTTGGGCTCACTGTCTTTAAGAACGCCGCTGCCAACGTGATCCGCGGAGCTGTCACGGCAGCCGTGGCCCTCGCTCTGCCGCACTTCCTGACGCGCGCTCTTAGCGCCGACCGGTTTGGCGCATGGTCTTTGATGCTGCAGATTGCGGCATGCGCGAGTTACCTGGATTTTGGCCTGCAAACCGCCGTGGCTCGCCATGTTGCACGGCTGATGGAGAGTGGCGAGGGCATTCGAATCAACCAATTGGTGAACACCGCGCTTGCGATGCTCGCTGTGGCTGGAGCTCTGGCCCTCGCCGCAATCGGCATACTGCTGTGGCAGTTGCCGGCTTTTTTTCACGGCATCCCGGCCGCGCTCTTCCACGAGTTTCGCCTGGCGGCCTCGCTGCTGGCGGTGAGCGCCTGTGCCCAGTTGCCGCTTTCAGCTTACTCGGGCGTTCTGATTGGAATGCATCGCAACGAGTATCCGGCGCTGGCCATCGGCGGTAGCCGCCTGGCAGGCGGCGCCGCGGCGATTGCAGCCGGCTGCCTCAGCCACTCGCTTGTCGCGGTTGCGGCCTGCGTCGCCACAGCGAATCTGCTCGGAGGCCTGCTACAGATGGCCGTCGCCAGCCGGGTATTGCGCACGCTGCGTCTGGCCCTATTCACATTCGAATGGAAGATGGCAGAGGAGCTTGCCCGGTATTGCATCGGACTGACGGTGTGGTCGTTTGGCGTCTTCCTTGTCAATGGGATGGACTTGGTCGTGGTTGGCCATTTTCAATTCCCGGCGGTCGGCTACTACTCGGTCGCAACCGCGCTGATTACATGCTTCGTAGGTCTAAGTTATGCGATCGTCAATGCGTTCATGACTCCCATCGCCGCGCTTCACGCGCGAGGCGAGCTTGGCCGCATCCGCGCAATTGTCTTGCTGGCTACTCGCTGGACTGTGGTGGTGAACGCATCTCTCATCGCACTGATCTTTGTCTTCGGAGAACAGGCGCTGACGCTCTGGGTCGGCAGCGCTTATGCGCATCCGGCCTTTTACATTCTCAAGATTCTGGTTGTGGCACAGGCAATCCGCTGCATTGGAGCGGTGTTTTGTGTGATGCTGATTGCCACCGGGCAGCAGCACCATGGCATCGAAGGCGCTGTGGTTGAGGGCATTGTGAGCCTGTGCGCCAGTCTTCTTGGCGCTATTTACATTGGCCCAACGGGTGTCGCCGTTGGAACGCTCGCGGGCACAACGTGCGGACTTCTTTGGATCGTGATGCGCACGATGCCACGCGCCCAGGAGGTACCTTTGGCTCCCAGAGATTTTGTTATCGATGGAGTCTTTGTCCCAGTGCTCTTCTGCCTACCCATCGCTGCCTGCACATTTACAGGGGCCTTGACACGAGGGCGGTTTCAGGTATGGATCTCATTGTTCGTCACGGTTGCGGCAGGATGCCTCATCGTCAATGTCGTCCACCGGCTGCCTAAGCGCCGGCAAGACTTGCTGTAATCCACGCCAGGACAATCCGCATAGGATTCTGCCCTTTCAGCGAACCGCCAAGGCCGAGCGCCAAAAGTGGAGGGCTACGCACTGGAATTATTCGGACCTACTCACACAGATGCTTCGGCAATCGCGCTTTGTGATGTGGTACTCAGAGGAAAAGTATGGGCGATTCCTTCCCGCTCTTTATTGCCTAGATAGGCGGACGGCGGTGTTTGCCATGCGATTGGCGGAACCCATCCGCGTGTGCCAGAAGTGTGAAACGCCATTTATCCCGATAGCCGGGAATGTGGACTATTGCTGCATAGAGCACCGCGAAGCCTACCGCGTGGCCCGATTTCGTTGGAGGGCAAAGCAGCGGGCGGAAGAGGCAAAGAAGCCGGTCAAGAAACAGCGAAAGGCCCGGACGCGCTAACAGGACGCCGCGCCCGGCGTCTAGCGCCCCGTAGACGCGCCCGTAAGCTGTCCGGGTGTGGTGGCCCCGTCTCTCACGGGGTCATACTTGCGTCCATGCGCCGCTTTGCGCTTCTTGGCCGGAGTCGCCCACGTCTCCACAACGAGGGCGTCCAAGCGGTCCTGCCTACTTTTCACCCACTTTGCGTAGTGCTTCTCCGTAGTCCTAATGGATGTGTGGCCCAACAGCTTGGAGACTTCCTCCATGGGTATGCCCTTTTGGAGCAACTCCACCGCAAAGGTGTCGCGGAGCCGGTGGGACATCATGTGCCCGCCGTTTTCGATCTTGGCCGCCTTAAAAGAGGGGACAATGAACCTCTTTCCCCAATTCCCTGTGATGCTCTTCTTTGAACCAACGCCGGACCAAAAGAAATAAACCGGGGTGGTGTTCGGGACGGCAAGCAACTCACGGGCAATCTCAGGCGGCAAGGGGACGGAAACGTCTGTGCCCGTTTTCGTGCGCTGTGTGGTGACGCGATAAATGCCCTTCGCCTCATCGTGTATCAACTCATCCCGCCTGAGTGTCAGAGCATCCATGATGGCAAGGCCGCTCCAGCGCATGAGTTGGAAGAGCGCCCGCACACGGGTGACCCAATAGTCATAATTGCGGTCCCGCACGGCAACGTAAACGGCGTCCAGGAGCCGCTCGTATTCCTCAGCCATGAGCGGCATTGTGGGCGGCTCTTCGATCTTGAATTTAGGCCACACGGGTACACGGTCCAACCATTGAGCTTCAAGGCAATACCAGAGGAAACTCTTGTACCGCTCCCGGAGTTTTGCCCGCGTGTACGTGCTTGGGTAATGCTCCGTCCAGTCCGCACAAAAGCCCGTCACAATTTCCCGCGTGATGCCCTGGACGGTGTACACACTTTTGGATTCGCAATACGCCTGGAGACGCCCAAGCCAAAGGGTGTACTTCTTGATGAGGTCCGGTGTCAGCCCTTGGACTTTCTTGTCCGCTATGAAAAGCGCCACGGCCTCCCCGATGGCCTTGGCCGTGTCTGCGGGCGTGGACGGGGTAGTCCTCCCGGCAAGTTGGTCCTCAATCTCCCGCTTGACCGTCTCCGCCTCAGCCCAAGAGCGGGTTCCGGCGGCCTTGCGGTATTGCGTGCCGTTTTAGGTCCAACGGAGATGCTTCTTGCACTGGCGCCGCTTGGTGAATTCATCGCCCTTGTATTTGCAGTCTTCCGAGTGCCGGACAAAGATCGTGATGACCGGGGACGTGCTCATGTGTAGCCTCCACGGAGGAAGCGTCGTAGCACAAAATGAGCACACCGTACAGCCGTAATTCTTAATCTGTTGATTATATTAGACTTATTTATGGTGGAGGCGGCGGGAGTCGAACCCGCGTCCGAAATCGCTGTCAGCCAGAAGTGTTCATGCTTTGCCCGGTTCCTTTGGGGTTCGCCCCCGGCGCTCAGAACGGACAAGATGCGCCGAAAACTAGTCCGATGATCTCGCGGATGCAACACGGACCGAGCCGCAGCCGCCAGCCTACTGTATGACGTCCGCTCACAGCCCATAGGCAAAGCCGTGGAAGACGGCAGCTTATTTAATTAAGCTGCAAGTGGCAGACTGTAGTCGGCAACTTTGTTTTTGCAGGCGATTACGGGTGCCCACACCCCGGCATGACTCCTAAGCCGCAATCGATCCCGTCGAAACCGTGACGCCCCCATGGTACGGCACCTTCCGCTCTTCCGGAAAGATGCCCAGGTGCGAGCCGGGCCAACTGGCTCGTGCTGCTGCTTTGATTCTACGCCAATTCATGTTTTTGCGCCGCGCAGCCTACTGCTTGTCCAGATCGATCGACTCGTACTCGTGCCGGGCGATCCCCGCGCGAATCTCCGCCGGCGTCTTGCCGGCCTTGGTCTGCTGGTAGGCGAAGAAGCCTTCCTTGGCGCAGGTGTCGCACTCGGTGCTGTGCGCGGTCTCATAGCAGCTCCGCAAGCTCGTGTGGCCCAGCGCGCGATCGCAGCGGCAGTTGCACGGTAGCTGGTAGATCACGCTGCTTACTTTGGCCGCCAACTGGTAGGCGTGGATCTGCCAGGGATATTTGAAGTGTTCGCCGGTCAGTTGTTTGCCAGCGAGAATAGGCTTCAGATCGCCTACTTTGAGGGGCGCGGAGGGATGGTAGGCGGGAACATCGTCGGCCGGGTTCGACCACTGCGCGTAGCTGCCTGCGGTGACAGCAAAGACAGCCAGACCGAGAACCCAACGGCGCTTCATCCAGTTGTTCGTCATGAGAACCTCTAGGCTCCTATTTTAGACCGGAGCGGCCAGGAATCGAAGCCTTGCTAGGCGCCGCCGCGCTGAAGGCTGTGCCGCCGGCGATTTTGGCGCAAAAAAGACGGCACGAACGGTCTAGCTGTTCGTGCCGGGAGGCCAGTGACGCAAATTACTTCCAGCCTCGGGGGTGGCAATCTCTGCCGCCTCCTCAACGGGAATATATACACCATAGCATAGATTCAGTAGATGTCAAATACAAAAATCGAAATTATCTCAAGTTGATCCAGAAAGCTCTCCCTCTCGACCGTTCCGTCTCCGAATACAAGACTTCTTCCAGATCAAACCGCGCTACTTACAGCCGACAATACCGCACGGAGATCGACAAAGTATTTATAATCTATCACCTACTATGCTAAGCACACATTTGTGTGCCGCCGCCCTGCTCGGCAAGTGAGTGGTCGCAGCCGCTTGGCCGCAGGGTGTTCGGGGGAAGTGGCGGAGCCGGAAGCCCTCCCACATGTTGACCAGGCGGATGCGAGACCGAAATCCCGATTTGAGCAGTTCCGGTCGCACTCACGCTGCCCTTGCCTGACCCGGAGCCGGGGAAACGCGGTGCGCCGTCAGGCCAGCCGGCCGGCGACGGCGGCAAGATCGAAATCCTTGGCCGTCAAGCCCCCGGCGTCGTGGGTCATAAGGCTCAGGCGCACCCGGTTATAGCGAATGTCGATATCCGGGTGGTGGCTGGCCTGCTCAGCCTGTTCGCCGACCTGGTTGACGAAGGCCAGCGCGGCGATGAAATCCTTGAATTCGAAGGTGCGAGTCAACTCGCCCCCTTCGATCCGCCAGCCGGGAAGCGTGGCGAGGCGGAAAGCAACTTCCTGAGCGGAAAATGCGGGCATAGAGTCTGCTCCAAATGTGAATTTTATTCCTTTGGCGGGGTCGGAGCGTTGGCAATGTCGAAGGTCGAAGCTTGATTGGTCCGATCGTCGATCTCCGATCGCAGCTCCTGCCAAAGCTCATTCGGAATCTTGAGGAAGACTTCCACAACGTCAGGGTCGAACTGCGTACCTGAGCAGCGCAGAATCTCTTTGCGCGCCTCATCGAAGCCGCATGCCTTGCGGTATGGCCGGTCGCTGGTGATGGCGTCAAATGTGTCGGCGATGGCGAAGATGCGCGATCCTATCGGAATCTCGCTGCTCTGCAGCCCAGCCGGATACCCGCTGCCATCGTGGTGCTCCTGGTGGGTGAAAACCATTTCGGCCGCGTCCCGCAAAAACGGTATCTTGCGCAGAATGTGGTAGCCGCGCGCGCAATGCTCGCGCATCACCATCTGTTCCTCCGCTGACAATGTGCCCGGCTTGCGCAGGATGTTGTCGGGAATTGCCATCTTGCCAATGTCGTGCAAAAAGGCGCCGCGCGCGATTGACTTGATCTCGGACGGCGCGATATCCATGGCCCGAGCCAGCACGATGGTGTACGCGGTGACCCGCTTGGAGTGGCCTTGGGTCTCGGAGTCCTTCAGATCCAGCGCGTCGCCCAGCGCCTCCAGCGTCACGTCGTAGGAGTGCTCGAGATCGGCCATCGCCTGGCGCAGCATCTCTGTCCTGGCCCGCACCACCTGTTCGAGATTCTGCTGGTAGTTGTAGCTCTCCTCCAGAGCATGCCGGTGTTCCAGAGCGCGCCGTACAGCGCCCAGCAGGCGTCCGCTCTCGATGGGCTTCAACAGATAGTCATAGGCGCCGAGGCGCATCGAGTCGATGGCCACGCCGATGTCGTGAACAGCCGTGACCATCACCACGGGAAGCTGCGGGTGCTTCGCGCGAATCGACTCCATCAGGGCAATGCCGTTTCCATCCAGCATCACTACTTCGGTCAGCACCAGATCGAAGACTTCCTCTTCCAGCTTATCGAGCGCCTCGCGTCCGCAGGAGCACGTATGCACGCGATACCCCTCGTGTCCCAGAGTGGCGCCGATCGTCGACCGGACCTGCGCCTCGCCATCCACCACCAGAATCCGCGCCGCGCCGCGCAGTTTCGTGGCCGCACTCGCCCTTCCCTCCGCAGGCAACTTCGCGGGGGCGAATTGTTCTCCGAATCCTGTCGAATTTACTTTCAAGCCCTAATCCTGCCATATTCTTGCCCGTCATGCAATCCCGGCTGTATCTGCCAGGACGATCTGTCGCTGACCGTGGGTTTGAGAGGTACCGCCAGCAGCGCGCCCCAGTTCAATCCTGCTCCGAAGGCGGAGAAAACGAGTGGGCCGGCCAGCGCGGCGGTTTGCTGGCGATGCCACTCGTCGGCGGCAATCAGCAAAGAGGCTGACGAGGTGTTCCCGAAGCGGGCGATGTTGGTGAAGAATCGCTCTCTGGGCGCCTTGACCGAAGCGGCAACCCGCACAATCAGGTTGAGATTGGCCTGGTGCAGAAGGAATGTTTCCACTTCGCCGGCAGCAATCCGGTTGCGGGCGAGCAGTTCGTTGATGGCGCTGGGGATCTTGCGCGAGGCCTGCAAAATCACCGCCGGCCCGTCCATGTGAAACTGCCCGTCCCGCACGAAAAGAATCTCCGCCGAAGCGCCATCGGTAAACAGGCAGGAGTCCGCGATGCGGGAAAAGCCGGTTTCGGCGTCCACCAGGGCAGCGCCCGCTCCGTCGCCGAAGAGGATGGCGGTGTTTTTGCCTTCGGGATCGAAGCTGATGCGGCGCGACATGATCTCAGCGCCCACCACCAGCACGCGGCCTGCGGCGGGCGCCAGTTGCGCGGCCAAGGCCAGCCCGATGAGCGACCCGGCGGAGGCTACCGGAATATCGAGGGCGGGCGTCGAGGCAAGGCCGAGCCCGGCTGCGATCTGGCTGGCCGGCCCTGGACAAAAACGGTCGCTCGATCCGCTGGCCACCAGAATCATGCCCAGTTCCGCGGCGGTTGCGCCGGCTTTTTCCAGGCAATCCCGCGCCGCCAGCAGGCCAATGCTTGCAACCGTGTCTTGCTCGCCCGCGTAGCGGCGCTCCTCGATGCCGCAGATCTCGAGAATCCACTCCGGCGTTGCATCCACCAGCGGCGCAATCTCTCGATTGCTCACCCGGCGCGGCGGCAGCCACGATCCGAAGGCGCGCAGATAAGCCATGAGTTAAGCCTTCGAGGCAAGGTAGGTTTCGACCTTGCCGATGGTGTCGAACTTGCGCGCCGACAAGTCGGAGTCGGGAATGGAGACGCCGAACTCCTCCTCCAGGCCGCTGACAAAGTCAGTCAGGGCAAAGGAGTCCAATAACCCCGAAACAAACAGCGACTCATCCGCGCCGGGGCTTATTTCCTTTCCGCTAATACTCCGAAGAACTTTAAGGATTCGAGCCTGTGGCTCCATCTTTCGCTCCTTGCGCCGTGATTTCGCCGCCGTTTTGGTTGCGTTCCTTATAGGCGTTGTATCCGGTCATCAGGTCGGCCA
The DNA here is from genome assembly GCA_049520855.1 of Occallatibacter sp. Lineage (GTDB taxonomy): Bacteria > Acidobacteriota > Terriglobia > Terriglobales > Acidobacteriaceae > Telmatobacter. The sequence goes on along the minus strand of JBEKPI010000018.1, from coordinate 1,894 downwards.
GCAGCGCGTCGGCCAGCGCCCGGTATCCGTCGCCCGTGAAATGCGTGTGATCCGGCTGTGCCCAGCCGGCGTAAACCCACTGCTGCATCGCTCCGAGTCCGCCCATGCGCTCGCGCTGGTCCCAGTACGCGCAGCCGTGGGTGCGGCAAACGGCGCGCTGCGCCTGCACGATTCGATCCGTTCCCGCGTAGGGATGCCAGGCGCGATGCTGGACCACGGACCGATCCGGCGGGCCTATCGCCAGAATGGACGACTCCGGCACATATTGGTGGAGGGCATCGACGATCGAGGCGAAGGCCTGGCGATAACTCTCCTCGTCCCAAAGGGAACTGGCCGCTTCGTTGGTGCCGTAGGCCAATACGATCAAGGCTGGAGAGGTGTCCTTGAGATAACGCGAGAAGAGCGGTTGATCCCATTTCAGAATTAGCGGGGCTTCGGCTCCGTTGATCCCGATCGACTCCCAGGTAACTCCAGGCTGGGTCGCTACCCAGCCCAGTAGAACGACCGGCGCGTGCTGCTCTGTCGTGACTACAAAATGGTGGTCGCCGGCCGGACAGGAGTAGCTGTATGTGCCGGGGCCGGTATCGGGAGCGTCTGTCGGAATCTCAACCGGATCGCCGCCGTTATCGGTAAAGAGCAGGCTGCCGCCGCCGGGTTGCTCCAGGTATTGGAGTTCGAGCGTTGTGCAGGGAGCGTCCAGGGCGGCCCACTCTCCGGCGCGCTCGGTTGAGATGCTGATGCCGCCCATGCCCGTTTGGCCGTTGCCGAGTTGCAGGAACTTATTGCCCTGCGTCTTCCATCCCGGCGACTGCGAACGCGCCGAGCCCAGAATCTTGTAACCGGCAAAGGGGTGGCCGGCGTAGGAGTAGCCGATGCCGCCGTTCCCGAACTGCTCCTGGAAGACGCGCCGGGCTTCGCCCGTGAACATGTCCGCCGCGGTGTGCGAATCGCCAAACTGAAGCACGCGCACTGTGCTGGTTTGCAGCTCCGCGGCATTGACCGAGGACTCATGGGATGCGAGCTGGGCGTAGAACCCGTCCAGCGCGGAGGCGTAGGCGATGGGCTTCGAGGCCGGTTCCTTGAGCCGCGTGCCGATCTCCTCGACCAGCGCGGCCTTGCGCGCGGGGCTGAGGCGCGGTCCCGCATAGTAATGCACGCGGGTACGCCCTCGGGATCGAGTTGCTTTGCCTGTCGTGGCGGGTGTGCTCTTGTGCTCCTCAGAGCTCGATTGATTTGCCGCCGGTGCGTGATGCTTCTTCTTGGTTGGAGCAGCCGGCAGCAGGGAAGCGCACACCAGCGCCAACAGCACGGCGGCGGCCACGGACCCATGCAGCCAAATGGAGAGACGCCGGGTTGGAAGTCGCCAGATCATTGGCCGCTGGCCTTCTTTCGAGTGTGCCCTGGGGCAGGCCTGTGGCGGGATACTGGCTTGGAATCGTCAGCTTTGGCGGCAGCGGGCTGGGAAACACCAGCCTTTGGAGCGGCCGTGGGGCTTGCGGCTGGCAGGGAGATTCCGTGTTGCATCTTCCATCGGTTGTATCCCAGCCCCAACTGCTCGACAAATAGGCCGGCTACGATGGAGGCCCCCTGCGGCGTGGGATGCAGCAGATCGGCCGTCACCAGCCTGGGACTGGCCGCATACCACCGGCTCATGGTCCCGTCGCCGCCCATCGCGTCGTAGGTGTCGAAGAACGCGCAGTGAGTCTCGGCGGCCACTTGGCGCTGTATGGCGACAATCTCGGGAATGGTGCTCATGGTCTTGATTTCATCCAATCCGCTACGCTCCCCGCGGTCCATCGGGCTCATCACCAGTATAGGCGCGCCGGGGGCGGCCACGCGGATTCGCTGGATCGCCAGGCGGAGCTCAGCCGCGTACTGCTTGTCAACGAACGCG
>JBEKPI010000017.1:0-31485 GCA_049520855.1 Occallatibacter sp. | reverse complement strand
TTTGTCCCGCCCACCGAGAAGCCCCCCGAATTCACCTTCCGCGCCATCCTGCTCGGCTCCATCTTCGGCGTCATCTTCGGCGCGGTCACGGTCTATGTAGGCCTGCGCGCCGGCCTCACCGTCGCCGCCTCCATTCCCATCGCCGTGCTCTCCATCAGCATCCTGCGCGCCTTTGGCCGCGGCTCTATCCTCGAAAACAACATCGTCCAGACCACCGGCAACGCAGGCCAATCCATCGCCTCGGGAGTCATCTTCACCCTCCCCGCCCTCGTCTTTCTCGGCTTCGATCTCGAATACTCCCGCATCTTCATGCTCGCACTCATCGGCGGCTGGCTCGGCGTACTCTTCATGATTCCCCTCCGCCGCCAGCTCATCGTCCAGGAGCACGGCACGCTCAAATACCCCGAAGGCACGGCCTGCGCAGACGTCCTCATCGCCGGCGAGCGCGGAGGCTCCTTCGCCAGCCGCGTCTTCTTCGGCCTCGGCATCGGCGCGGTTTACACCTTCTTCCAGAATGAAAACCTCTTCAAAGCCTGGCCCGGCACCCCCGAATTCCAGCCCGACTTCGGCCCCCAACACGTCCTCAAAGGCGCGTCCTTCAAGGCCGACGCCACTCCAGAGTATTTGGGCGTCGGCTACATCATCGGCCCGCGCATCGCCGGAGTCATCTTTGCCGGCGGCGTCTTCTCCTGGCTCGTGCTCATGCCGCTCATCTACTTCTTCGGCAAGGCGCTTGGCGCGCCCATCTATCCCGGCACCATCCCCGTCGCCGCCATGGGCCCCAGCCAGTTATGGTCCACTTACATCCGCCCCATGGGCGCGGGCGCAGTCGCCGCCTCCGGACTCATCACCCTCCTCCGCACCCTCCCCACCATCGTCAGCGCCCTCACCGCCGGATTCAAAAACCTCCGCGCCGGCGCGGATTCCGGCACCAAGCCCCTCCGCACCGAGGACGACCTCTCCATGCGCACCGTGGTCTTCGGCTCGCTCGCGCTCGTCATCCTCACCTTCTGCTTCCTAACCTTCAAGCCAGTGCCTGGAGCGCAAGTCGGCGTCCTGCCCAATATCGCCGCCGCCCTTCTCGTCGTCGTCTTCGGATTCCTCTTTGTCACCGTCAGCTCGCGCATCGTCGGCCTCATCGGCTCCTCGGCCAATCCCATGTCCGGCATGGCCATCGCCACCCTCATGGCCACCTGCGCCGTCTTCCTCGTCGAGGGCTGGACGGCCCCCGCCTACGGCGCGCTCGCCATCACCATCGGCGGCATCGTCGCCATCGCCGCCGCCAACGCCGGCGACACCTCGCAAGACCTCAAGACCGGCTACCTCGTCGGCTCCACGCCCCGCCTCCAGCAGATTGCCCTCATGATCGGCGTCGTCGTCTCCACCGTCGCTATTGGCCTCACGCTCAACCTCATGAATACCGGCCTCCAGGAGTTTCATGCCGCCTCGCAGCCCTGGGACATCAACGCCCCTCACTCCGGCGTCGCCGTGCAGAACGACGTGAAGCACCTGCCCGAAACAATTCGCGTCCTCGGCGCAGACAAGAGCTCGACAACCCACCGCACCTCCGAATACGTCGTCCTCAACGCCCTCGGCTCCCCCGAGCTGGCCGACGGCAAATACCTTTACTCGCCCGCATCCCACCAAATCGAAGTCCAGTGGATACAGGGCATCGGCAGCGAAAAGGCCGCCGCGCCGCAAGCCCGCCTCATGGCCACCGTCATCAGCGGAATCCTCAGCCGCAAACTGCCCTGGGGCCTGGTTCTGCTCGGAGTTTTCTTAGTCTTCGCCGTCGAGTTATTAGGTGTCCGCTCGCTCAGCTTCGCCGTCGGAGCCTATCTGTCGATTGGAACGACTTTAGCCATCTTCTGCGGCGGGATGGTCCGCTGGTTTGTCGATGAAGCGGTCAAAAAAGCCGGCGGCGAATCCACTGAAAGCGAAATCTCCCCCGGCTCCCTCTTCGCCAGCGGACTGATCGCGGCAGGCGGCATCGTCGGCCTGATCGGCGTAGCTCTCAAAGGTTACGAAGCCACCTTCAAAGACAGCCGCGACCTCCTGAACTTCCCCCACACCTTCCTCGACAACAACTACGTCAGCGTCCTAGCCTTCGCCGCGCTAGCCTTTTCGCTCTACTACTTCGCCCGCAAACCGCTCAAGAAGTAACTGGAGCGTGCTCAAAAACCTGCCTTGTATCAGAGCACGACTTCAGTCGTGCCGAATACGGCATCTTCCTCGCTGTCCAGCTCCGCGTCCAGCACGCCCATGACAGCCACCTCAGACGTGGCATTCGGGGGCCCCAGCGTCCTGGCCCGATTCGAGTTTGGCCAGCCAGGCATCGGCTTCCCTAGCGGTCGCGTGCAATCCGCTTGCCTGATAGTCGTTCCAGGCTACAAGCGCGTCCTGAAGGAATCGTTCGCGATCTTTCCTATGTTCCATGTCCATTTCATCCATTCCGCACGCTCCGCGCCTCCGCCAGATACCCCAGCCACTCCTCCATCCCCGCCCCAGTCTTCGCTGAAGTCTCAAAGATCCGTATCCCCGGCCGAATCTCGTTGATATTCCTGAGCGCCAGCTCCCGGTCGAAACCGCAAGGCTCGGCAATATCCATCTTGGTAATCACCGCCGCGTCGGCGGAGTTGAAGAGCGTCGGATACTTCAGCGGCTTATCCTCCCCCTCTGTCACCGAGAGCAGCGCCACTCGAATCTTCTCGCCCAGGTCGTAGCTGGACGGGCAGACCAGGTTGCCCACATTCTCGATAAACAGATAATCTAGGCCCCCTAAAGTCACGCCATCCCAGCCGTCGAGATGCCTTCCGATCATCTCCGCGTCCAGGTGGCAGATTCCGTGCGTATTGATCTGCCGCACCGGAGCGCCGCTCGCGGCCAGCCGCCGCGCATCGTTGTCCGTCTCCAAATCGCCGACCAGAGCGGCCACCCGCGCGCCGCGCGCCTTCAGCTCCCTCAGTGTCCGCTCCAGAAAGGCGGTCTTGCCGGTTCCGGGGCTGGAGACCAAATTCAGCACCAGCACGCCGGCCGCCGCATAGCTCGCCCTCAGCCCCGCAGCCAGCTCGTCGTTCTTCTTCAGAATTCCCCGCCGCAGCTCCACAATCCGAGTGGTCATGCCGTTTCCTCAACCTCGTCAATCTCGAACGATTCAATCTCCAGCTCGCGCCCCTGCCTGATCTCTCCGCACAACTCGCCGCAGCGCGTGCAGCGAAAGCTCTGCACGCCCTCCAGCTCCGAGTCGATCCCGCACGCCTCGCAATGCACCACCACAGGCAGCACCTGCACCACCAGCTGCGAGCCTTCCAGCGGCGTTCCCTCCGCCGCGATGCCCCAGCAAAACTCCAGCGACTCCACCACCACCGACGCCAGCGCCCCCACGCGCAGCCGCACCTCGAGCACTTTCGCACCCGGATAGGCGCCAAGCGATTCGGTCACCGACTCTACAACGCTCGAAACTATGGAAAGCTCATGCATTGAATCCAGATTTTACGCTCTCGCCGCCCGCACCCACCCCAACCGCACCAAAATGTAAGATGGAAACACAAGGATTTATCCCATGCCCAACCCAGCCGCCCAAGAGCCTGTTGCCGCCGCGTCCCTGCCCACCTCGCGCCTCGCCCTCAGCCATCTGGCCCCCGCTGCCGTGCAGTCGGAGATTCGCGCCATGACCACCGAGTGCGACCGCATCGGCGGCATCAACCTCGCCCAGGGCGTCTGCGACACTCCCGTTCCCGCGCCGGTTCAGGAGGCCGCCATCCAGGCCATCCACTCGGGCTACAACATCTACACCCGGCTCGACGGCATCGCCCGCCTGCGCAACGCCATCGCCGCCAAGCAGCTCCGCGACTACGGCCTCGACTACAACCCGGAGAGCGAAATCCTGGTCGCCTCGGGCGCAACCGCCGGACTTCACGCCGCCGCCATGGCCCTGCTCAACCCTGGCGACGAGGCTTTGGTCTTTGAGCCGTTCTACGGCTACCACGTCGCCACCCTCAAATCGCTGCGCGTCACGCCGGTCATCGTCCCTCTGGCCGAGCCCGATTGGGCACTCGATCTCGACGCTCTCCGCGCCGCAATCACGCCGCGCACACGGGCGATCATTCTCAACACCCCCTCCAACCCCTGCGGCAAGGTCTTTACCCGCGCCGAGCTCGAAGCCCTCGCGACCGTCGTCCTCGAGCACGACCTCTTTGTCTTCACCGATGAGATTTACGAGTACTTCGTCTACGACGGCGCGCGCCACATCCCGATGGCTTCGCTGCCCGGCATGAGAGAGAGGACCATTACCATCTCCGGCTTCTCCAAGACTTTTTCGGTCACCGGCTGGCGGCTGGGCTACGTGCTTGCGGATGCGCGCTGGCTCGGCGCGATGGCCTACTTCCACGACCTCACCTACGTCTGCGCGCCCTCGCCCTTCCAGCACGGCGCCGCCGCCGGCATCGAAGAGCTGCCGCCCAGCTTCTATGCGCAGCTCGCCGCCGACTACCAGTCCAAGCGCACGCGCATATTGACAGCCCTCACCGACGCCGGCCTGGAGCCCAGCGTCCCCGCCGGCGCGTACTACGTCCTGGCCAGCGCCGGTCACATCCCCGGCAAGACCGCAGCCGAAAAAGCCCGCTGCCTGCTAGCCTCGACCGGAGTCGCCGCGGTCGCCGGCTCCGCTTTCTTCCGCCCCGGCCATGGCGAAAACCTGCTGCGCTTCTGCTTCGCCAAAAAAGACCCTGACCTCGACGAAGCCTGCGCCCGCCTGCGGAGACTGGTAGTGTCCTAATTTGGCTTATTCTTTTCTGCTGCCTTGCGTTGACTCTCTATCCATTGCAGTTTTTGCCCCAATTCTTCACAGGGAAATAGGGGCTTACCTCGCTCTCCCTCAAACAGCGAGTTCTTGATGGTCATCATACACATATTTTTGGTTTTAACAGTTCCAAACCCATTGTCATAACGCATGGTCAATTTAGCGATTTCCGCCTCATGGGTCCGATTGAGATCCTCAATGTCGGGTTTGGCATCCCCAACCAACCGGATGGTGCGGTTAAGATTTGGGTTCGTTGGTTCCGGAAAAACCTCAGGAACATCCGAATAGTCGTAATTTTGGATGTGAGAAACAATCTGCATATCGGGCAATTTCATCCGGCTGAATTCAATATGAAGGCGGAAGTTTTTGGCCGTCATTTTCCCGTCGTTCCTCAAATATAACGACCAGCCAGCGCTCTCGGGGTTGTCGATATCCATTGGGTTAAGATTTACGTTGCAAATGGCTTCAATGGTACTTTCAGCCGATTTCCGAGTAAGATCAAAGGACCGTTTCGAGGTATTGGCAGCGATCAGCGCGGCTTCGGATTGAGTTTTGGCGGCAACAGCGAGATCGTGCGTATCCCCCGCCTGCCTGGAGAGTTGCGCCACTTGCTGGCCATAAAGGGAAATGAGGCGATCGGTCTGCTTACCTGCACTGTCCATTTCTTGCCACTGGGCAATTCCGACGCCAGCAATTACTACCGTTGCTGCTGCGATTATCCAATCAGTAAGCGACATTTTGTCATACCACGGAATCTGGGCAGGGCCATCCAAGGGGTGTTGGCCGTCATTTTTGCCTGCACCCTGATTTCCGGCTTCTTTTGCCTCCAGATTTGGGCCTGGTTCTGCCGAAAGAATCTCTGGAAATTCTCCGGAATGATCATCTTGGGGTTGATTCTGATCGGGATCGCCGTTTTTGCCTTCCATACGCTTGTTCTCCTGAACGATGCACAAATTGTATCCCAAAAAGTTCTCGACATGCCCCGGTACCTCGTGGAAGGATTGTGGGCTTGGACAGCCATCAGCGGGGCTCCACAATCGGAGGATAAGTCTGTGGATTTCAAATTAGGACACTACCCGGAGGCTGTAACATTCCCTATAACTCGCCGGACTCTGCTATAGTTCAAGCAGTAAATCATGCTTGTTACCTGTCTGTTTGATCAATGCCTCTCCTGCGGCTACCAGGCAGCCGCTCCACTATGGTCAGTCTGCCTGGCAAACCTTGGTCTTCTGGATTAGAATGAACAAAAAGGCAAATCGCGAGCGGATGCAACACGTGCAGCAATCGTTCGCGCCCAAGAGGCAAAATGGAATTCCAGGGTCGAGGGGAAATTGGATTTCCAGGCTTGGATTTCCGGGCGTCGGACAGGTGCGGATGAAGCACAAAACTCTAGCTATCCTTTTTTCTCTCGGATCGCTGTGTATCGCGGGTTGCGGCGGAGGTGGTGGGAGTATGCTTCAGGTATCCCCCACGATTACGTCGATCAGCGTCTCCTGCACTCCGTCGAACATACAAGCTGGCCAAACAAGTCAATGTTTGGCAACGGTTTCGGGGACAGGCAGCTACAGCTCCGCTGTCACCTGGTCAGCATCAGACGGAGCAATCACTCCATCAGGCGTGTTAACGCTCTCTGCGGCGGGAACAGTAACGATTAAAGCAACATCGACGGAAGACATCACCAAGTCGGGCTCTGTGACCGCGACAGCGCCGCCGGCGATCGTTTCCGTTTCCGTGGGCTGCTCTCCAGCATCCATTCTGACGACGCAGACCTCCGCCTGCACCCCCACGGTGGCGGGCACGGGCAGCTACAGCACATCGGTGACGTGGTCTGTCAGCCCCGCCGGCATGGGAGTGGTCAGCAGCGCCGGCATCTTTACCCCCGCGGCAGCAGGGACGGCAACAATTACCGCAACATCGACGCAAGACACCACCAAGACCGGCTCGGCAACCGTGAACGCGATCGTACCGCCAACTATTAGCGCCTTCACTGCCAGTCAGTCGACCATCTACGGCGGCAGCAACGCTACCCTGACGGTAACCCTCAGCGCCGCCGTGCCAACAGGCGGAGCCGCCATCAGCCTGACCTCAAGCAACGCGACCGCCTTCCCAGCGCCCAGCACCTTCACTGTCCCCGCGGGGCAGATTACCGCAAATCTGGCTGTCCCCGCGGGTGCGGTTACAGTTTCAACACCTGTCGATGTTACCGCCAGCTATAACGGCAGTCAGCCGCTTTCGGCTGACCTTACCATCATTCCTGCTATCCCCATCGAACATGTCGTGGTCATCATGCAGGAGAATCGCAGCTTTGATAACTTTTTCTACGGGTTTCCGGGCGCCGATTCTGCTCAAAGCGGCATGAGCGGCAGCACGGAGACACCCCTGTCGCCGGTCTCGCTCTCCAATTCAACCGATTTGGGCCACTCTCACATTGATTTTTGGCTAGACTGGGACAATGGCAAGATGGATGGATTTGCGCACGGCGGAACGACGTATGCTTATTCCTACATTCCGTCCGGCCAAATCCAACCTTACAGGACCCTGGCAGCCGCATACACCTTGGGCGACCGCATGTTCCAATCGAACTCCGGCCCCAGCTACCCTGCTCACCAGTACATGATTGCCGGAGAATCCGGCCTGGCTGACAATGATCCCACAGGCTATGTGTGGGGATGCGATGCCCCAGCCGGAACCACGGTTGGCCTGGTTGGTCCGAACGGCACGAGTCTTCCCGGCATATTTCCCTGTTTCGATTACCAAACGATGGCCGATTTGCTCGACGCCCAGGGAATCTACTGGCGCTACTATGCGCCGGCGGACCTTCCGAGCGGCTCCGCGTTCTCGGCCTATGAGGCTATCAGCCATATCTTCTATGGGGAAGACTGGACGAAAGATGTGATATCCCCGCAAACCCAGGTGCTTACCGACATCGCGAACGGCGAGTTGGCGCAAGTGACTTGGATTGTTCCCGATCTTGCTCATTCCGACCATCCCGCATCGGGAAGCAGCGAGGGTCCGGAATGGGTAGCCTCGATTGTCAATGCCATCGGTTCGAGCCCATTCTGGAATACAATGGCGATCTTCATCTCCTGGGACGACTGGGGAGGCTGGTACGACCATGTCGTTCCGCCGATAATCGATAACATGGGACCCGGATTCCGCGTTCCGGTCATTGTAGTTTCACCCTATGCAAAGCACGGGTATGTTTCGCATACGGTTCACGAGACCGCAGGGTTTCTTACTTTCATAGAGAATAACTTTGGCCTGTCGAGCCTGGGGACCCGCGACACCAATGCCGATGACTTCTCCGATTGCTTTGACTTCACCCAGACGGTAACCCCCTACACGCAGATCAAGACCAAGGTCTCGGTGGAAACACTCATTCATGAGATACCATCGGGCCCCCCCGATGACGACTAAGAGCGGGCCGCATCGCTCATGCGGCTGCATACTCAACTTTCTCAATGCTCTGTCTGCTGCCAATGGCGGCAGCCCAACGCTGGCCCCAGGCGATCTGCCGCCCGCTCTCGACCTTGAAGTCACCAATGGCGCAGCCCCCGCCGATCTCATTGCGGGCGCTGCCGCGTGGCTCGCAACCGTAGCGGCGGCCACTGGAAAGATTCCCATCGTTTACACATTTGTCTATTTCTGGCGCACGACGCTTGGCAATCCAACGGATCTCTCAACTTACCCCTTATGGATCGCCGAACTCAATGCCGCGCAGTCCATCGTGCCCGGCGGCTGGTCTAGCTGGCTCTTTTGGCAATTTGCCGCGCAGCAGTTGGCCGGCGTCCCCTCCGCAACCACCGACCTGGACGCCTTCAACGGCTCTCTCGCCGACCTGCAAGCCTTGGCCGGCTAGGTCTCCGACCGGTTGTTGTTGTACCAGCTCCGTGCCCATCCTTTCGCCTCATTCTTGGCGAAAGGGTGGATGCTACAAAATATCCTTCGAAATCGATTGACCGGACGCAAAACAGGAACTCATGAGCAGTAAGAATCCAGCAATAAGATTACGCCGCATAATCACTCCTTCACGCTCATCGGATAGTACGAATCATACGCTTCGGATGTAAATAGACACTGGATTCTTTCTGTCGGATAGACCCGTTCCTGTGAGAAAATCAGAGCTTGCCCACTCACTCCAACTTTCGCTTGCTTGTGGTCCGATTGGGCGCAATGGGCGACATTCTGCACGCGCTGCCGGCGGTTACCGCCCTGCGGCAAGCCCACCCGGATTGGGTCATCGACTGGGTGGTCGAGCCGCGCTGGCGAGCCTTGTTGGCCGTCGAAGGCACGACCGTTCGCGGTCCAGCCCAGCCGGTAGTAGACCACCTTCACTTCGCTTCCACAAGGGACTGGCGCAAGGTTCCCTTCAGTCGCCAAACCCTGTCTGAAATCAGATCTTTGCGCGCAGCGCTCCGGGCTGGCGAGTATGATGCGGCGATTGACCTGCAAGGGGCCATCCGGTCGGCGGTAGTGGCGCGGCTGGCCGGATGCCAGAGGTTTGTCGGCGAGGCCGAGCCGCGCGAGCGGGCAGCACGTTGGCTGTTTACCGAGCGCGTGGCCACCCACGGCCTACACGTCATCGAGCAGGATTTAGAACTGGCCTCGGCAATCGTGAGCGACCGACTCACCCCCGTCGCGCCGTGGCTGCCCGTGGACCCGACCGCTGAAAGCTGGGCCGACGAAATCTTGCCGCGAGCCGCCCGGCAGCCTGCCGTGCTCATTAATCCCGGCGCTGGCTGGGGCGCAAAGCGCTGGCCCGTGGAGCGCTACGCCGCTGTGGCGCAAGGGCTTATCGAGCGCGGCTTGCGGATATTCGTGAATGTCGGTCCCGGCGAAGAGCCGTTGGCCGAGGTCATCGCAAGCCAAACCGGAGGCGTGGCCACGCCGCTGGCCTGCTCGCTGGCCCAACTCATTGCCCTCACACGCCGCGTCAGCCTGGCCGTTGCCGGCGATACCGGCCCGCTCCACCTGGCTTGCGCGCTTGGCCGCCCGGTCGTCGGCATTTACGGCCCCACCGACCCCAGCCGCAACGGACCCTTCGGGACACGGTTCAAAGTCCTGCGCAGCACCGAGAGCCGCCGCGACCACACGCGCCATGAGAACCCGGAGGCCGGCTTGCTGACCATCCAGCCCGGCGACGTGCTGCGCGCTGCCGACGCCTTGCTTTATCCTGAGACCACCGCATGACTCAACCTGTCAACCCGCCTGACTCGGCTTCTCCAGAAATGTCGCCGCGAGATTGGATAGCACGCTGGCAGCAGGTGGCGCGGCGCATCCGTGTGCCGCTGGGCTTTCTCACGGCGGGGCTCTACCTTTACGAGCTGGCCCGGCGGGCGCCCCAGCCTTCCGCCGTGGCCTGGAGCCTGGCGCTGGTCCTGCCCGGCCTCTGGCTGCGCGCCTACGCCTCCGGATACGTGAAGAAGAATCGCGAGCTAACGGTAACCGGCCCTTATGCGCACACCCGCAACCCGCTTTACCTAGGCTCGATGCTGATGGCCGCGGGATTTGCCGTGGCGCTGCTGAGTTGGCCGGTGGCGCTGGCGCTCACTATCGGCTTTGCGGTGATTTACGTGCCGGTGATCGCCTCCGAGGAGCGGTTTTTGCGCGGTGTGTTTCCCGGCTTTGACGAGTATTGCCGTCAGGTTCCGCGGCTGATTCCGCGTTTGACCCCGGCCAGCCGCTCCAACGACGGCTCTTCATCGCCGGGGAGGGGCGCAGGCAGATTCTCCCTTTCGCTTTACCTACAGCATCGCGAGTACAATGCAGGTATAGGGGCTGTGCTGCTCTACCTCAGCTTGATCCTTGTTCGGCCGATGCTCGCCGCATTTGTTCATGCGACGCGATGAGCGGTGGCCGCGCCCAGCAGTCCATTCAGCTTAGGAGCCATACCCGCCGGTGAAGATGCGCAGAATCGCAACCGCCCTTTTTAGCGCCCTCGCCCTGGCCGCCATGGCCCCTCCGATTCTTGCCCAGCAGGCGCCCCCGCTCGCGCCGCCGCGCGCCGGCTCCAGCTTTCCGCTCAAGCAGACCCTCACCTATTCGGTGGATTGGCGGGTTTTTCCCGCAGGAACGGCAGTGGTGCGCTTTGAGGCGGCAGGCGACCGCGAGAACATCACAGCCAGCGCCGACACCAGCGGCGCTATCAACCTGCTCTTCCACGTCAGCGACCGCTTCCAGTCGAGCTTTGACCGGGAGAAAGGCTGCACCGACGACTTCAACAAGCAGACCGTCGAGGGCCGCCGTCAGGTCACCTCGACCCTCCACCTGGACTATGCCCAGGGCCACTCCATCCTGAACGAGAAGAACCTCGTCACCGGGCAAACCAAGCGCGTCGAATCGCCGGTGCCTGGCTGCGTCACCGACCTGCTGACAGGCGTTTTCTACGCTTCGACGCAGCCGATCGAGTTGGGGCACAGCTTTGTGATTCCGGTCTTTGACGCCATGCACATCGTGCCTGTCACCATGAAGGTGGAGGGCCGCGAGGAGATCAAGACGCCGCTCGGCGTCTTCAAGACCCTGCGCGTCCAGCCCACCGCCGCCGCCGGCGTGGTCAAGAATCGCGGCAACATCTGGATCTGGTACACCGACGACGAGCGCCACCTGCCCGTCCAGATGCGCGCCCGCCTCTTCTGGGGGACGATTACCTTCCGGCTCGTCGGGAACGACAGCAAATAGGCGCGCCAGCGCCTAGCAATGTCGGCTTTGGGAAAGGTCCCGTTTCAGGCCCGCTCCGCCGAATTCAATTGACTGAGCGCAATTGAACGCCGAATGAATGTCTACCCATGGTAAAATGGCATCCAAAAGGCCCCAGATCGAAGCGAAGGTGTTTCGGCTGACGCCGCAAGTCCTTGGTGATTCTCAGGCTATCGCAAGCCGGTGCGGGAATCTGCCCGGTTGCCAAGACTTTCAATCGGATACGGAGGATCTTCTCGTGAAAAGAACAGCCGTGCTCCTGCCTCTTGCCTTTCTCGCCGCGACCTGGTCCCTTTTTGCCCAGTCGTCCGGTGCCCCCAACAGGTTGGTTGCCGCACAATCTCCCGCCAATGCAGGAGCCAGCCAAACGGCGCCGGTCGCCAAAGCCGCCAGCAACACCAAGAACGCTGACGACGCCAAGGCTACAAAGAAGGCTGAAGTTCGCCTCGAGCCGTTCTCCGAGCTTGCTCTGGGCGGCGGCATGTCGCTCATGGGCATCAATTTGCAAGCGGCAACCAACGTGAACCGGTACCTGAACCTGCGCGGATACGGCAATGTCTTCAACTATTCGCTCAACGACATCTCCACCAACGGATTCAACCTGAACGGCAAGGTGAATATGGCCACGGCCGGCGCCGCACTGGACTATTACCCCTTTCCCAAGCTCGGCTTTCGCGTGAGCCCCGGATTTCTGTTCCTCAACCAGAACGGGATTTCGGCAACAGCCAGCCCCACGTTGGGAAGCAGCATCACGCTGAACCACCAGGATTTCTATTCGGAGGCGGCGAACCCGCTTACCGTGAACGCCAGTCTGGGCCTGAACACTCACAAGCAGGCCTTTACGCTCACCACCGGCTGGGGCAACGTGATTCCCCGCAAGCGCCAAGATCTGCTTTTCTCGCATCTCACGTTCCCATTCGAATTCGGAGCGGCCTTCACCGGCGCGCCTACCCTGAATATGGCCCTGAGCGGTTTTGCCTGCACGAACAAGGTGGATGCGGCAACGAATGGCCCTTCCTGCGTGAATATGGCCACCAACGCCCAAGCGCAATCCGATTTGAACGCACAACTCCAGACCTGGAAGTCGGACCTGGACCCCCTGAAGGTTTACCCGATCCTCTCCCTCGGCGTCTCCTACGCCTTCCGCGTGAGGTAAGGTCCAAGGCAAGGAGTTTGGCTGCCCCATCCTTTCCGCTATTTCCTGCGGAAAGGGTGGGAACCACGAACCTCATGGCGCGCAAGCGCCGTCTGGCCCCACCGCAGGTGGCTGGCCGCACCGCAGGTGGCTGACCGCACCGCAGGGTGCTATCCCAGCAACTGTCCGACAAGCTCCGGCGCGGCTTGGAGCGCCGCATCGATCTGCGCCTGATCCTTGCCGCCAGCTTCGGCGATCTCGGGTTTCCCACCCCCTGAACCACCCACAAGTTTGGCAACTGCACCGACAAGCTTGCCAGCCTGAATGCGCTTGGTCAGCCCCGGCGTCACTCCGGCAATCAGCGCGACCTTGCCCTCGGGCTGCGCGGAGGCCAGCACGACCACGCCCTCGCCGAGCTTTTGCTTGAGGTTATCGACAAGGGTGCGAAGCTGGCCGCGTTCCAAGCTGTCGGCGCGAAGCGTTACCAGGCGTACGCCTTTGATTTCGACGGCACGGGAGAGCGCTTCGTCCATAGCGCCGGCGGCCGACTTCATGCGGACTTCTTCGAGTTCGCGGCGGAGGCGCTTCAGTTCGTCTTCCTGGCTGGCTAGCTTGGCGCGGAAGGACTCCGAAAGGCTGCTCCCCGCCGCGGGCGGAGCCAGTTGCGTCACGATCTGCGAGACAGCAAAGTCCTGCCGGAAGGCATCCAACGCACCCATGCCGCTGATGGCCTCCAGGCGGCGAACGCCGGAGGAGACGGAGCCTTCGCTAACAACTTTGATGAGGCCGATCTCGCCCGTAGCGCGCGTGTGCGTGCCGCCGCAAAGCTCCGTGGAGAAGCCGTCGGAGAGCTTGACTACGCGGACCTTGTCGCCGTATTTTTCGCCGAAGAGCGCCATGGCGTGGTACTCGTTCACAGCCACGTCGATGGGCACGTCCTCCAGCGTCTCGACACGCGCGTCGGCCAGCACCTCGCGGTTGACGATGCTTTCGATTTCTTCAAGTTCTTCGTCGGCCACCTGGGCAAAGTGAGAGAAGTCGAAGCGCAGCCGATCCGGATGAACCGCCGAGCCAGCCTGCTTCACGTGTGTGCCCAGAACCTGCCTGAGCGCTGCGTGGAGGAGGTGGGTTCCGGTGTGGTTGCGGCGGATGGCGTCGCGCCGCTCTTGATCGACCACCGTGCGGACGTGATCGCCAACCGCAAGCGGCTCCTTGAGCAGAGCCTTGTGGGCGCGGACGCCTTGGACGGGAAGGACACAGCCCTGGATTTCGGCGACGGTGGTGTTGCCGTCGGCTGAGGTGAACCAGCCGGTATCGCCGGTCTGGCCGCCGGAGTCGCCATAGAAGGTGGTCTGATCGAGGACGACATCGACCAGATCGCCGGCCTTGGCGGCGGGAACGCCTTGGCCGTCCTTCACGATGGCCAGCACCTCAGCGCCAGCAGCGGTAAGCTGCTTGTAGCCAAGAAAATCCGTTTTAGGCAATTCGCGATAAGCCGGGCTGGCGGATTTCTGGCTGCCGCCCTTCCAACTGGCGCGAGCGCGGGCTTGTTCCTCGGCGCGCGCGGCTTCAAAACCCTCAAGGTCAAATCCAGTTCCGTAATCGAGCGCAGCATCCGTCATGAAATCCAGGGGCAGGCCAAAAGTTTCGTAAAGGTGGAAGGCATCGTCGCCCGAGACTTTAGGTCTGGCAGAATTCAGCTCACGCCATCCTCTGAGGAGTGGTTCAGCCAAAGCGGGCGGATAACCCCTCTTGATGGCGTCTTCGATCTCTAGCACCGGTCCCCGGATTGCTTCCAACATCGCGGAGACGCCATATTCAGAATTGACCAAGTCGGAGTGATCTGCGGTTATGTCATGCGCCCTGAGCTTGGCCGCAATCTCAGGAGAAGCAGACAACGGGAGCTCCTTAATGAAGCGAGCTCTCTTCCTGTAGATATCATTCAATTTTTGGATAATAAGCCGATTCCACTCAGACGAACCCTTAGACAGGACGCGATCAAACTGCTTTTCTTCCGCTTCGACGACTCTTGCCACGCGAGCAGCCGAGTCGACCAACTCCGGGTACGCGCCCTGCATCAGATCACGCACGGCATAGACCATCTCGAAGAGGAATGGCTGCTCCTGGCTGAGCAGACGGCCATGGCGGATGCCGCGGCGGAGAATCTTGCGCAGGACGTAGCCGCGGCCTTCGTTCGCGGGAATGACGCCGTCATTGATGAGGAAGGTCGCGGCGCGGGCGTGGTCGGCGATAATGCGGAGGCTGGCGTTGGCGACGAGGCTCTTTGTTCCCTCAGGGGCTAAAGCCCCCTCAATTATTTCCGCGTTATCGGCACGACTAAAGTCGTGCCCTTTCAAAGATTCCTTTACTCCCGTCAATTCGGCTGCTTTTTCGATTAACGGCGTAAACAAATCCGTCTCAAAGTTAGAAACCTTCCCTTGCAGCACAGCCGCCAGCCGCTCCAGACCCGCGCCGGTATCGATTGAAGGCTTGGGAAGAGGAATTAGCTTAAAACCTTTTGGAATTAGCGTTCCAAAGGGTTTATTTAACTCGAATTCGTTTGAATGTATTTCTTCAAAGAACTCGATTCGGTCGAACTGCATGAAGACAAGATTCCAGATTTCGACGTAGCGGGCCTCGTCCTGGCCGAAGGGTTTATCGACTCCAGGCGTCTCCGCCGCCTCGATCCCCATGTCGTAAAAGATCTCCGAGCAGGGGCCGCAGGGGCCGGTTTCGCCCATCTGCCAGAAGTTGTCCTTGAGGCCGTACTGGTGGATGCGCTCTTTGGGCACGCCAGCTTCGATCCAGTAGCCTTCGGCTTCATCGTCGCGGGGAACGCCGTTCGCGCCTTCGAAGATGGTCACATACAGCCGGTCCTTCGGAATGTTGAACCACTCCGGGCTGGTGACCAGCTCCCAGGCGTAGGCAATGGCCTCGCGCTTGAAGTAGTCGCCGAAGCTGAAGTTGCCCAGCATTTCAAAAAACGTATGATGCCGCCGCGTAAAGCCTACGTTTTCGAGGTCGTTGTGCTTGCCGCCTGCGCGGACGCACTTTTGCGAGGTGGTGGCGCGCGAATACTCCCGCCGCTCGGCCCCCAGAAACAGGTCTTTGAACTGGTTCATGCCGGCGTTGGTAAAGAGCAGCGTCGGGTCGTTGGCAGGCACCAGCGAGGAAGAATGCACCCGGCGGTGCCCCTTCGACTCAAAAAAGCGCAGAAATGCTTCGCGAATCTCGTTTCCAGAACGGATTTCCATGGCCTTATTAGTGTAATTGGCAGATGGGTGGGGGCGCACCGTAAAGCTCAAGCTGTAGGTCAGGGCTGGTAGGTCAGGGCTTTAGCCCTGACACAAATCAGCCGAAAAGACCGGGGCTTTAGCCCCTGAGGTATGCTTTTCGGAAATCTCCCCCGCTCCTACACATTCATCTTTTTCATGTACTCCGCATCCAGGCGCAGAGCCTCGATGGGGTCCATGTCGAACTCCTCCTGCTCGACGTAGTAGTGCTTGAGACCAGTGGCCGCGCGCAGAATCGGCTTGTAGTCCACCACTCCACGGCCCATCACCGTCGAGTGGAACTGGCCATTCGCGCCCTTCACCATGTCCTTCACATGCAGCAGCGGGAAGCGCTGCGGCGTCTTGCCGAGATAGTCCACCGGGTTGCGCCCGGCCGAGGCTACCCAGCCGCAGTCCATCTCGAAGCAGACGAGCTTGGGGTCGGTCAGGCGCAGCAGCTCGTCGTAGAAGACCACGCCGCCCTCGGAGCCGAACTCCGGCCCGTGATTGTGATAGCCGAAGGTCATGCCGGCGGCCTTCACCTTTTCGCCGATGCGATTGAGCTCGCCGGCCACCCAGCGCCAGTCGTCCAGCGTCAGTTCCCCGGCCAAGGCCGGATCGCGGCGACGCGGCCAGGGGCAGATGATGTAATCGAGACCGAGGACATGGCCGTATTCGATCAGATCGTCCCCATGCTCCAGCAACAAGGCCAGCGTGTGATGCGTGCTGGTGCAGCGCAGCCCTGCCTTGTCCATCGCCTTGCGAAACTCGGGCGCCGTGCGGTCCCAGTAGCCCGCCGCCTCGACCTCCGTGTAGCCGTCGGCGCGGACCTTGGCCAGCGTTCCGTCGAAGTCCTTGGGCAGCAGATCGCGCACGCTGTAGAGTTGCAGGCCGATGGGCAGGCCAAGGGGCTTGGCGGACAGCCGGAAGGCTCCGGCGCTCGCCGCAACCGCTGCCGTGGCTTTCAGAAAACTTCTGCGCGAAGTGGTGCTCATAAGGTCGTTCTCCTCCGTTGGCCGCAGCCGATCCGTTGCGCAACTCAGCTCTTGATCGTCTTGCTCGCCGCATCCCACGTCGCCATGGCGCGGTGAAAGTACGAGTGATTGGCCATGTGGCAGCCGATGGCGGCGTTGTTGCCGAAGACCTCGTCCTCCAGCACGTGCTTGCGCGTCTCGACGGCGTGGAAGAAGTTGGCGATATGGGCGGCGGTATCGTCGTAGCCCTGGGGCGCTGTGTAGCTCTCGACTTCGCCCGGCTTGGCGGGCGACGCCGGATTCGCCGCGTGCCACTCGTCCAGGTATTGCTGCTTGGCCGCCGCGGTCCAGCCGTTCAACCCGTAGCCTTCGGGGCGGGGACTAATATCCTGCGGGGTCACCGTGAGATTGTTGCCATTGATCACCATGGTGGCGTTTTTGCCGTAGAAGGTGATCGGCTCGCCGGCATCGTTGTTCTGGTTGCAGTGCAGGCTCACAGTCACGCCCGGATAGTCGTAGAGCGTGGCCAGCAGATCGGGGAAGTCGCGGCCATCGTTGAAGTGCGTGAGGCTGCCGGTGGAGTATGCGCGCCGGGGAATCGCGTTGATGCCGCTGACGCACTGCATCCCCGAGATCAGGTGGACAAAGAGATCGCCGGCCACGCCCTCGCCGTAATCGTTGAAGCAGCGCCAGCGGAAGAAGCGCGCCGCATCGAAGGGCCGCGCCGGCGCATCGCGCAGAAACGCATCCCAGTCGATGGTCTGCGGGCCGGCGTCGGGCGGAATCGGATAGACCCATGCGCCGGAGGGCGAATTGCGGTCGGAACGGCCCTCGATCAGATGCACCTCGCCCAGCCGCCCCGAGGCGTAGATCTCCGCCGCCTTCTTGTAGACGATGTTGCTGACCCGCTGGCTGCCGGCCTGGAAGATTCGCTTGCTGGCTGCGACCGCCTCCACCATGGCGAAGCCGTCGGCGACATTGTGGCTCATGGGCTTCTCGCAGTAGACGTCCTTGCCCGCCGTCAGGGCGTCCAGCACCACGCGCCGGTGCTGAAAATCGGCCACCGCCACGATCACCGCGTCCACATCGTTGCGGTCGAGGAGCGAACGATAGTCGCGCGAGGTGGGAACATCCGCGCCCCAGGCCTCGATGCCGGCCTTCTGGTGCATGTCATACAGATCGGCAGTTCCGACCAAAACCGCATTGGACAGCGTTCGGGCCGAGCGCAGCAGTTCGCAGCCACGAATGCCCGTTCCGATGGAAGCAAAGCGGATCGGCCGCCCGCTTGCTGAGGTTTGCGCAGGCAGTTCCGCCGGTTCCAGCACAGTCGCTTTCACTGCCGCTCCCGCCGCAACCGCCGACCCAGCTACAACCGATCCCGCGCCCAACCGCACAAAATCCCTCCGCGTAAGAGAAGCCACGTTTTTGATGTCCTCCGATTGCAGGACCATTCTCGCTCTTCGCTGCGCACAGTGTCCACAGGCGGACGGGTGGGGTTGTCGATGGCGGCTGAAGCGGATACCATTCATATCTGGAATTGCTGAGCGGAAGGACGGCTCAACTGGCGCTCGATGTGCATGGGGCGCTTAAGAGGATTAGAGATGAGTGGGTCTTTCCGAGCTGGCCAGAGTGGAGTGTTCCCTGGAACGGCGCTTCTTCGGTTTGCGCGCGGGCTGGGGCTGCTGGTGGCCTTCGCGGCTCCGATGATGGCGGCGGGCGCGCCAAAGCCCGACTTCGGGCCGAACGTACACATCTTCAGTCCGTCGATGCCCGCTGCCGCAATCCAGAGTGAGATCGACAAGGTCTACGCCGCGCAGCGCGACAGCGAATTCGGCTCGGCGCGCAATGCCCTCTTCTTCCTGCCCGGCGAGTATAAAGTCGATGTGCCGGTGGGCTTTTATACCGAGGTGATGGGGCTGGGCGCGACGCCAGACAGCGTCCACATCGCGGGCAACGTTCACGCCGACGCCAGCCGGCCCCACGATAACGCCACCTGCACCTTCTGGCGCGGGATCGAGGGCCTGTCGGTGACACCCGCCGGCGGAACACTGCGGTGGGCGGTGTCGCAGTCGGCGCCCTTCCGGCGTATGCACGTCCGGGGCAGCATGGTTCTCCATCAGAACCGGGGCTGGGTCAGCGGCGGCTGGATAGCCGACTCGCTGGTAGACGGCAACGTTGACTCCGGCACGCAGCAGCAGTGGATCGCGCGCAACAGCCAGTGGGGCTCCTGGAGCGGCGCCGAATGGAATATGGTCTTTGTCGGCGACCTCTCGCCGCCGGCCGGCGAGTGGCCCAGCCCGCCCTACACCAAAGTCGCCCAGACGCCCGTCGCGCGCGAGAAGCCGTTTCTCGCTGTCGATGGGCAGGGCAACTATTCTGTGCGCGTTCCGGCGCTGCGCAGGGCCAGCGCGGGCATCGGTTGGCGCGGCGGCTCCACGCCGGGCATATCGATTCCCTTGAGCCGCTTTTTCATAGCCCATCCCGGCGACACCGCCGGCCAAATCAATGCGCAACTGGCGCTCGGCAAGAATCTGCTCTTCACGCCCGGCATCTACGACCTGGCCTCAGCTATTCGCGTCACTCGTCCGAATACGGTGGTGCTGGGACTCGGGTTTGCCACGCTGCGGCCGGTCACGGGCAAGCCCGCCATCACCACAGCCGACGCGGATGGGATCGTTCTGGCCGGCCTGCTCATCGACGCTGGCGCGCTTCGCTCGCCGGTTTTGCTGCGAGTTGGCGCGCCAGGCAGCCACGCCAGCCACGCCAAAAATCCCATCACGCTCAGCGACATCTTCTTTCGCGTGGGCGGAGCCGGGGTGGGACGCGCCGGAGTCAACCTGGAGATCGACAGCAACGACACCCTCGTCGATCACACATGGATCTGGCGCGCCGATCACGGATCGGGCGTGGGCTGGACGCTGAATACCAGCGAAAACGGCTTGGTGGTGAATGGAGAAAACGTGACCGCCTACGGCCTCTTCGTCGAGCATCTCCAGCAGTTCCAGGTGCTGTGGAGGGGCAACGGCGGCCGCGTCTACTTCTATCAATCCGAGATTCCCTACGACGCGCCGGACCAGGCTAGCTTTCGCAGCGCGCCGGGAGTGAACGGCTGGGCCTCGTACAAGTTGGCCGATAGCGTGACCAGCCACGAAGCCTGGGGTCTGGGCATCTATTCGGTCTTCCGGCGCCCCGGCGTGGTACTCGACCGCGCCATCGAGACGCCCCGCAGTCCGGGCGTCCGCTTCCATCACGTGGTCGCCATCGCGCTGGACAATCTGGGAGAGATCGTCCATGTCATCGATAACGCGGGAAGGCCCTCCTTCCCCGGCGCGCACAGGGTTTCCATGCTCAATGAGTTCCCATAGGCCGCGCGCGGCAACTCACCTTCGCGTCGAGGCTTGCGCTTATATCCTCTTGTTGACGGGGCTGCCCGTTGAATCCATGGGAGAATAGAAGCTAGCCTGCCGTGACCGGTGAGACGATGACCGAATCCCTGCCCACCCCCGAAGAGATGCCTGAGCCAGCCGCCGCGCCGCTCGCCGATGTTGTCGCGGAGACTGCTGCCGTGGACCTAGCCGATCCGGCCCCGTTGCCGACCGCCGAAGCCGCCCCAGCCGAACCCGCCGCGGCAGAGGCCGCCGCCGAGCCGGTTCAAGTGCCGCCGCCTACCCACGCAGACATCGCAGAGAAAGCCCCCGCCCCCAAACCAATCGCCGAAGAGCCTCCCGACGAAGAGCCTCAGGAATCCTTCGCCGACCTGCTCAGCGCCTTCGAGCGCAGCCACTCCCACAAGGGCCAGCCCGGCCAGCGCCAGCTTCAGGGCGTCGTCGTCTCGCTCTCCGCCGGCGAGGTCTTTCTCGACATCGGCTACAAGACCGAGGGCGTTCTGCCCCGCTCAGCCTTCGAAAACAACGCCGCGGGCGTCAAGCCCGGCGACAGCTTCCCCGTCTCCGTCACCGGCCGTAACGAGGAACACTACTACGAGCTCTCGCGCTTCAAAGTCGCGCAGCCCCGCGACTGGTCGGCCCTCGAAGCCGCCTTCGCCGAGAAGACGGCCGTCGTTGGCACCGTGACTGAAGTCGTCAAGGGCGGCGTCCGCGTGGACATCGGCGTTCGCGCCTTCATGCCCGCCAGCCGCAGCGGAACCAAAGACGCCGCCGAACTGGAAAAGCTGGTAGGCGTCGAGATCAACTGCCGCATTACCAAGCTCGACGTGCTGGATGAAGACGTGGTGGTCGATCGCCGCGTGGTCCTCGAAGAGCAGGCCCGCGGCCTCACCGCCGCCCGCCGCGACGCCATGAAAGAGGGCGATCTCGTTACCGGAACCGTCCGCACCCTCATGCCCTACGGCGCGTTCATCGACCTGGGCGGCGTCGACGGCCTGCTGCACATCAGCGACATCTCCCACACCCGCGTCGCCAAGCCCGAAGACGCGCTCGCCGTAGGCCAGGAACTTCAACTCAAAATCCTCAAAATCGACCCGGAGACCAGGAAAATCTCACTCGGAATCAAGCAGCTTCAGGCGGAACCATGGCAAACCCTCAGCCTCGCCCCCGGCCAGCGCGTCGCCGGCACGGTCACTCGCCTGATGGATTTCGGCGCGTTTGTCGAGATCGAAGCCGGCATCGAAGGCCTCATACATATTTCGGAAATGTCCTACGGCAAGAAGCTGCGCCACCCTAGCGACATGCTCAAGCAGGGCGACCGCGTCGATGCCGTTATCCTTTCCATCAAGCCACCCTCCGAATCTCAAGCCGGGCGCATCGCGCTCGGCCTCAAGCAGACCCTCGCCGATCCCTGGACCGAGGTCTCCCGCAACTTCCCTGTCGGCGCGCAGATCGAAGGCCCGGTCACCAAGCTGATGAACTTCGGCGCATTCGTGCAGATCGCCGAGGGCATCGAAGGCCTGGTCCACGTGAGCGAAATCACCGCTGCCAAGCGCATCAACCACCCAGCGGACGTGCTGCGCGCGGGGCAGATCGTCAAGGCGCAGATTTTGGCCATCGACACTGAAAAGCGCCAGATCAAGCTCTCGATCAAACAGCTCATCCCCACCGAGATCGACGAGTACATCGCCGAACACAAAGTCGGCGATCAGGTCTCCGGCCGCGTCATCGAGCAATCCCCAAGCCTGATTCATGTCGAGCTGGGCGAAGGAATCCGCGCGGTGTGCCGCATCGTCACTGGGCCGCAATCCGAGCGTTTAGCCGCCGAGGCAGATGCCAGGACTAAGTCGAAGGCCAAGCCCGAAGCCGCGCCCAAGCCCGATCTTTCAAGCCTCTCCTCGATGCTCAAAGACCGCTGGAAAGGCAACGCCCCCGCCGCATCGAAGCCCAACCCTTGCAGCGCCGGGCAGATCCGCAGCTTCAAGATCACCGGCCTCGACCCCGAGGCCAAGAAGATCGAGGTGGAGTTGGCGTGATTCAGTAGCCAAGTCCTTGGGAGACTAGCTGCGGTGTGGATTCGCTGTTGCATGGCGTTGGATCGGAAATCGGTTACTGTTGCTTTCTAACAATTATGTGGTCACTCTTCCGCTTCAAAACCTCGTTAGGGCGGGTTCTTCCGTCAATCCGGATCAATCCAGTGTTCTCTCTGGATTTCAGCCATTCACGCAAATCGGATTCGTAGACCGCTGGGAACTGCAAGGTCTCCGCCCAGCAATCGTCGTAATCGATCCGACCACGCTCAGATATAAGCGAATCAAGCGCTATCGTTGCGTTGAGTTTGCTCCTCTCGCGGAGCCTCTTGTATCGCTCTTCACGACGGTAAAGAACGTCCGCCTTGAACAGATCGAGGATGGGGCGCTTATCTTGCTGAAGTTTGGCCCGCACAACTTCGGTCTCTCTTTCCGTCTGTTTCTCAACTTGCTTGAAAACTTCCACACCCTTCGCGTTTCGCGTCCCATAGATGAGGTAGAAGTGAATTGCGTCCTGATCGGGCTTCATGACCGGAAGCGCACACACGTATTGAAAATTTCCCTGTCTTCTTATTAAGTTGCAATATCTTCTGACAGCTTCATCCTCGCGGTCCTCATGGCTGAGAGACCGAAGTTTGCGATAGTCGGGACCGAGAATCTCATCCATGTTGGTTGCTTCGTCGTTGAGGAAACGCACAATGAATGACGACATGAAATTGATTAAAACTTCCCCCGGCTTGATTCGCAACAGAGGTTCAAGACCGCCAAATTCTGCCAGCTTCCACCCCGTTGGATCAACAAAGACAAAGCCAAACGACTGCGGATTCGCGATGAACCTCACAATCTCAGAAGTGTGTTCTCTGAAATCCCAATTATGCGCCGTAATCTGAATGTTTTTATCGCTGGTCTTGGACGCAAAGGCAGCCAATTGCTCGAATGGCTCCGGCTTCTCTTCAATCAGCATAGCTCTGAAATGCGAAATCCTTCCTCGGTCTCGAAGCGATTTGTTCGACTCTTTCAGAACCTTGATGGCGATGCCAAACGAGGTGTCGCTATAGTCCGAGGACCGTGACTCCCACGGCCCCGCACAGCAATCAACGTATGAAAATCCGTTCCAAGAGGAGCCAATGATTCTCGTCGCAGCCTCAAGGTAGTGCTGAAGTGCAAAGTGCTTGAGTCCAGACTGTTCGCGTTCTGTATATTTGTCGTTCATCTTGCCTTGGATTCAATCAGGCCGTCGCGAGGATTGGCAGCTCGTCATACGTGAAACCGTCAAGTTCCCGTCCTGTCTCGTGCTTTCGCACACCTCCCCATTGCTTAAAAAAGAAAGGTATGTCTGCATCCTGGCATTGTTCGCGGATTGAACGGACCCAAGCACCTTTCATTCCACGGGCGCCGGGGCCACTCTCGCCGCCGACGATAACCCATGAAATCCCAGTGAGATCTACCCGCCCTAGATCCTCAAGTAAAGGCTCGATTGAGAGAAAGCGCACACTTGCGGAGGCCGCCCGCAACTCGTCGATTCGCGGCAGACCGTGCTTCCTGTTCTCGACGCTGACACCCCACCAAATATGCTGCAATTGCGAGAACTCCAGAAGATCGTCATTCAGTAGAACTCTCAGCCGTTTTGCCCGCTTCGTGAGCACCTGATAAGTATGCCAATCAGCTTTTTTCATGACTTGCGCCACTTGTTGGATATACGTGACGGGAACCCTATCGTGGAAAAGATCGCTCATAGAGTTCACAAAGACGCGTCGAGGCTGTTTCCATTCCAATGGAGTAGTTAGTTTTGACGGTACTATACGCAGGTCGAAGCCTTGTTCGTATGGGTGGCCGGGAACCCCTCTGAAGCGTTCGGCGAACGTTTCGGCGTAACAGTGCTTGCACCCAGGACTAACCTTGGTGCAGCCACGCACCGGATTCCAGGTTGCGTCAGTCCACTCGATTTTTGATTGATCGCTCATCCGTGTACCTTGAATTATCTACGATTCCGAATATCTTTGCAATTTCTTCGCCTAATAGTTCCTAGATGGTAACGACCATTCGAGCCTCCATTTTCCCAGCCAGGCGTGCGCCTAGGCCGCAATCCGAAGGCTGCGAGGGATTCGGAGCGCTAGAAACGCAATCAGGCTGGATTCACGCGGCGCCCGGCTCGTTTAGGCTCGTTTTTTCCAGTAACCGGGCCGCCGTTTGGCATGGGCGACGGCGACGATATATATCTCGTCCTGCCAGTCGAAAAACACAATGAAATACGGAAATCTCCGGAGCACAACGCGACGGGTTCCATATAAATAGGAGGGATAACGAAGCGGAGAGGCAGCGGCCAATGCGAAGCCAGCCAGCAGATCATCTCGAAACCTGCGCGCCGCGGGGATGCTTCGCTCGGCGTACCAGACTGTAGCTAGATTGGCCTCGCGCCGTGCGGCTTCGTGAATCCGAAGCCCCTTCACGGGCCGACAACGGCCCGCAAATCCGCCTCGACCTCTGCCAGCGAATAGGTCACAGCGGTCCCGGCCTTAATCTCCTCAACCCGCCGGGCAATCTCCGGTTCCCAAGCCGCAGCGATCTCGGCCTCGTCGGCATCGGCGTCGGCGCTATCCCACAGTGAGGTTGCCAGCAGAATCCGCTGATCCTCCGGCAGTTCGCGCGCGAATTGTTGGACTTCCTCGAAGGTGTGCTGCATAGGGAGATTGTAGCGCAAAACCGATCTGCCAGCTGCCCCATCCATGAATCGCTTTTGATTCAAGGGCGGGAAACCAAAATTTCTCCCCGCCGCCTTGCAGATAATCTTCGGTTTCCGGCGTCGGGTGGCCCCACTCTTTCCGCGTGTTTCCACGGAAAGAGTAGGAAACGACGGACCTCAGCCGGCATCCGTTCATCAGGATTAGCAGACTTGCGAAACGCTCCCTCAGTCGAGTAGGATTGAATCCTATTGGATTGGAGGTCGGCCCATGCGCACTACAAAGCAGTTCAGCATCACCCTGCCCCACGAGATGGCCGAGATGATCCGCGCCAAGGTCGACTCGGGCGAATATGCCTCGGAGAGCGAGGTCATCCGCGACGGACTGCGCGCCCTGGAGATGCACGACCGGGCGCTTGAAGCCTGGCTGCGGGAAGATGTGGCCGCTGCCTACGACGCAATGAAAACCGATCCGTCGCGTGCCCTCTCGGCTGCTCAGGTGCGCGCCTCGCTGGCTGCCGCCCACAAATCCGCTCTCAGGGCCGGATGATGCACACGGTCGTGTACGCCCCGGAAGCAGAGGCGCAACTGGTAACCCTCTTTTTCCATATTGCCGCAGCGGCCTCTCCCGAGATTGCCGCCCGCTACACCGACGCCATTGCCGATCAATGCGAGAGTCTCAAGACCTTCCCCTTGCGGAGCGCGCGGCGAGACGACATTCGCGCCGGCCTGCGCGTCTTCGGCTTTCGACGCCGTGTCAGCAGAGCCTTCGAGGTTACGGGCGAAGTGGTGACCATTTTGGGTATCTTCTACGGAGGGCAAAACTTCGAGGCGGCCTTCAAGCAATAGGCAATGCTGCAAGATTCCGCTGGACAGGTGCATAGACCCCGACTTTTGGATCTGGGAAACCACGAATCCCGATCCGCCTCAACGCCCAGCGCCAGCGCCGCTCGGCTTTCCTGTCCAATCCAATCGCATTACTTCAAAAAGAAAACCCCTGCCGTCGAAGCAGGGGCTTTCCATGTTGAGCAGAACTGCTTGCGGAATCTATGCGCCGCGTACCATCTTCCGGCGGGCCAAACCCGCGAGTCCCAGCAGGCCGCTGCCCAGCAGCACCAATGTGCCTGGCTCCGGCGTGGGGGTAGCAGTGATCCCTTCAGTCGTTATGCTGAAATCCAGCACCGCGCCGGTTGGATCGAGATCGACGTAAAACAACTCGAGCGAGTGATTCCCGGCCGCGACCGTCGCTGAGCTGCACAGAACCGGGGAAGCTCCATGGACGCCGCCGTCATCGCAGACGTTGACCCCATCGAGATATACGAAAGCCATATCGTCGGAGGAGATCGAAAAGCCGATCTGCTCCGAAGTCGGCGCGTTTAAGGTGCCAGACAGAATCGCTGCCTGGTAAAAATTCGCGTCATTCGGGCCAGTCCCGTTTGGCGCGTAGAAGTTGGGATTGGCGAAGGGAAGCGAAACCACCCCCATGCCGGTTTCGACAACGTCGGAACTTCCGCCCGATCCGCCGTTGTTGAGCGTGGGACTCCACCAGGTGAGCTCGCCGTCGCCCAGAACATCCAACGGAGTAGGGCCTCCCCCCTCGCCGCCGGGGTTCAGCACAGGCAGCCCATTGATCCCCAGCGCGCTTTGTACATAGTCGGAACTGTTGCTGCAACACAGCCTGCCGCCGTCCTGGTCCGCATGGGCGATGGTGAAATAGGTGATACTCAAGCTGTCTGCATGGGCCACAGCAAGGGGCGCCAAGACAAACGCCGCAAGCAGCGCTCCAGCCAGAATCTGAATACCGCGAATCCGCATAATCTTTCTTTCTCCTTCACAGCCAAGACCATCCCAATCGAAATGCCTGTGACAACCACGCCTCCGAGTTGCAGAGTCCCCCGAATACTTGGCAACAAGAAATCTTTGGGGGATGCTTCCCGGAGTGACTTTATAATCATGCAATTTAATGCCCATCACTGTTGTAGTAAATTCAACAAGTTACCGAGACTTATCGGCAATTATGTGCAATGATTTGCAGTCATTAAGGGAGGAATTTTCCATAAACCGGAAGAGGGGGGTGCTCCACCCTTTCCGCTTCTTTCTGCGGAAAGAGTGGAAAACGACGAACCTTCACTGGCATCCGTTCATCAATTGCTCCAGCCTTTAGCCCGCTCGACGGCCCGCTGCCAGAGCCCGCGACGCTCGGCTCGTTCGCTCGCATCCATCTTCGGTTCAAAGCGCGCATCGCCCTGCCGCAGGTCGCGCAACGCCGCCGGTCCGGCCCAGAAGCCTGTCGCGAGGCCGGCCAGATAAGCCGCGCCCAGCGCCGTCGTCTCGGTCACCAGCGGACGCACCACCGGCACGCCCAGCACGTCGGCCTGGAACTGCATCAGCAGATTGTTCACCGCCGCGCCGCCATCCACGCGCAGAGCGCCGAGCGGCGTCGTCTCGCTCTCGACAGCCTCCAGCACGTCGGCAACCTGAAAGGCGATGCTTTCGAGAGCCGCCCGCGCAATCTCTCCCGGCGTGGTGCCGCGGCGCAGGCCGATCAGCAATCCGGAGGCGTGCGGATCCCAGTGCGGCGCGCCCAGACCCACAAACGCAGGCACAAAGACCACTCCGCCCGAGTCCGGCACACTCGCCGCCAGCGCCTCCACCTCGGCCGAGGAGCCGATCAGTTTCAGGTTGTCGCGCAGCCACTGCACCACAGCCCCGCCAATAAAGATGCTGCCCTCCAGCGCGTACTCCAGCCGATGCTCGGCGCTGGCCGCGAGCGTGGTAATCAGCCGGTGCCGGGAGCGGACAAACTGCGTCCCGATGTTCTGCAACAGGAAGCAGCCGGTCCCGTAAGTGTTCTTCGCCTCGCCCGCCCGCCAGCACAACTGCCCAAAGAGCGCCGCCTGCTGGTCTCCAGCGATGCCCGCAATCGCTGCGCCGCCCAGGCCGAGCGTCGCCGTCACTTCGCCGACACGCTGGCTGGACCAGACCACCTCGGGCAAGATGCCGGCCGGGATGTTGAAGATGCGGAGCAGCTCCGCGTCCCACTCGCCCTTGACGATATTGAAGAGCAGCGTCCGCGAGGCATTGGTCACGTCGGTGACGTGCCGCTGGCCGCTGGTCAGATGCCAGATCAGCCAACTGTCCACGGTGCCGAAGGCCAGCTCGCCGCGCTCGGCCCGCGCCCGCGCTCCGGGCACATTGTCGAGAATCCAGGCGATCTTGGTCGCGGAGAAATACGGGTCCAGCACCAGTCCGGTCTTCGCTGAAACTGTTTCCTCTATTCCGCTCTCGACCAAAGCGCCGCACTGTGCCGCGGTCCGCCGGTCCTGCCAGACAATCGCCGGATAAATCGCCTGGCCCGTCGCCCGCTCCCAGACAATCACCGTCTCGCGCTGGTTGGCGATGCCGATGGCAGCCACGTCTTTGGGCTGTGCGCCGGCCCGGCCCAGCGCCTCCACCGCGCAGGCGAACTGGCTGGTCAGGATCTCAGCCGGATCGTGCTCGACCCACCCAGGGCGCGGGTAGAACTGGGCGAACTCGTGCTGGGCGGAGCCCGCAATTGCGCCCGCCTGATCGAAGAGGATTGCCCGGGAGCTGGTCGTCCCCTGGTCCAGCGCAAGGATGTAGGCCATCTGTGGTTCCGCCTTCGGACCCCAGTCAAACACGCGGGGCTGGGTGCGGGCAAGGCGGCGGCGCCGTGGAAGATTTCTTTCCCGCAACATCCAGAATCAGGTGCGTGAATCCGCTGGTCCTAGTTTGCTGCCTGTTCTCCAACCAGATCAGCGCAAAGTTGTAGATGGCTTCACTGCACTCGCCAAGCACGTTGGACAAAAGCAATCCGCGCCAGGGGCTGTCGAAGGCGTCAACGGCGGCAAATCATCGCACCAACAACCGCCCATCTTGCACTCGAAGGATTGACCGCACTGGGGACAAATCTTCATACGCGCCTCGGATACGCCAGGATACGCTGTTGAAATCGCCTTAAATGCATCGACCGGACCTTTCCAGTCGAAAAGCTGCGGGTGGATCAAGTGGGCCAAAAGTTCTGTTCCCTCCACAACGCGCGGGCCGGGACGGGCGAAGTAAGAATTTGCGTCGACCGCATACACCCGCTTGTTGCGAACTGCGGGTAGCTCCGCCCAACCGGGTTGACTCTCCAGACGGCCGACCTGTTCGAGCGCCTTCTCAAGATTGAACCCGCACGGCGAGAAGATGATGATTTCCGGCGACCATTGCAAAACTTCCGCCCAGGAGATACGCACGGAATCCGTCTCCTTGCGAGCCAGCTCATCCGTGCCGCCTGCGAGTTCAACCATCTCCTTTACCCAGTGCCCGGCGCAATAGACTGGATCGGCCCATTCCATGCAGAACACGCGCGGCCGCCGGGAAATCTCTTTGGTTCGAGCGGCGACTTTATCCAATCGCTCACGGCAATCCTGGGTGCAGCTCTCCGCCGCGCTCGACCGGTCAGTGGCTCGACCTAACTCGCGGATATTTTCGAAAATCTCGGTCAACGAGTGCGGACTCATCCACAGAATTTCGGGCGTGGGCTGGAGTAATTTCAGCACGGAGGCCAAGTCATTGCCCGACGTGGCACAGACCTGACAAAGGTTTTGCGTCAGGATCAAATCCGGCTTCAGTTCGCACATCAGATTTTCGTCAACCTGATAAAGGCTGCCACCGCTGCGAATCCGTTCAGCGACGGCAACATCGATTTCGGACAGGCTCATCTTCTCCAGCGCGAGGGCGGGCCGAACAACGACCGGCTTCCCTCGCGCTTCGGAAGGAAAATCACATTCGTGCGAGACCCCGACGAGCCGATCGCCGATACCCAAGGCATACACCATTTCGGTAGCAGCGGGCAGAAAGGACACGATTCTCAACTCGCTCATAGGGTTCGCTCGATGGTTAGTTTACCTTCCCCGGCTGCCCGCTGTTTCACCCATTTGCCCGCTGGGCCACCACCATGGAGTCGAGGATCTGCTCCGAGACCTCCTTGACCGAACCGGGCGAATGAGACAAGAAGAGCGTATTGGTTTTGTCGCTCTCGCCAATCGACTTGAGCGTGTCGAAGTACTGCGTGACCATCACCAACTGCATCACGTCCTTCGACGACGCCCCATCGACCACCTTCTGGAACTGTTCGATGGAGACCTGCAAGCCTTCGATGATCGCCTTGCGCTGGTTGGCGATGCCCTGCCCTTGCAGAGCCTTGCTCTCGGCCTCGGCCTCGGCCTTTTTGACGACCAGGATCTTCTCCGCCTCGCCACGGGCGTTCGCGGCTACCTGCTCGCGCTGGGCGGCGTTGATGTCGTTCATTGCCGACTTCACCTTTTGATCGGGAACGATGTCGGTGACCAGCACGTTCACAATCTCGAAGCCGAAGGTGGCCATGTCGGCATCCAGCTCCTGCTTGACCGCCGCGGCGATCGACGACTGCGAGGCAAAGACCTCATCCAGCGTCATGCCGGGCACGTGGCCCAGAATCACCTGCTCCACGTAGCTCTTGATCTGCGCAGTCGGATCGGAGAGCTTGTAGAACGCGTCGTAGACCTTCTCCGGGCGTACGCGGTTCTGCACCGAGATGGGGATGGTGACGAAGACGTTGTCTTTGGTTTTGGTCTCCATCGTAAGCGAAATCTGACTGACGCGCAGGCTCACGACGCCGGCTACGCTGTCGAAGAACGGCAATTTCCAGTTCAAGCCGGGAGTGGCAACCCGCTTGAACTCGCCGAAGTGAGTAATAACGGCAACCTCAGCCGTGTTTACGGTGAAGAAGCTGCCCAGAAAAAGAATCAGAACGATGAGAGCGACCGCTCCCAGCGGAATCAGGAAAATCGGGTCCATTCGGTTCCTCCGCTGCTTCATTTTGAAGCAACCGAGAATTATACGCGACTGCCATGAGAGCAAAGTCACACCCCTAGCCGGGGCTGGAATCCGGCAGTTGTGGATTTTGGACAAGATTTCACCAAAAACGCTTGCGCGGCCTCGGGTCTTTGGGATAATAATCGGTTGTTAACTGTCAGGATGCGATTTCTTTCCCTTCCAGACGATTCTGTTAACGGACCCATTCATTCAGGGCAAGCAGCGGGGGCTGCTTCCGCACAGCTTCAGCAGGAGTCTCGACCCGCGACTTCTGGCTGCCGGATTGGGCTTCGCCCCGGCGGTATCCGAGGGTCCAAGAGCGCCACCCTTCCCTAACCCAAATGCTCGGCCACCATCCCCGGAGGTTTCAATGAATTCTCTCAAGCATCTCGGAGTTCTCGCCATTTCGCTTCTCGCCGGCGCGGCAGCCGTGGCCGCTCCCTTATCCAGCAACATCTCCGCCTGCGTCAGCAACACCACCGGAGCGGTCCGCATCGTGACCTCGACCTCGCTCTGTGTTGCGGGTGAGACCGGCACATCCTGGGCGGTCGTCGGCCCAACCGGCGCAACCGGAGCCACGGGCGCTGCCGGACCGCTAGGCCCGGCGGGACCAGCAGGAGCGGCTGGCGCGCAAGGCCCTGCCGGACCA
>JBEKPI010000016.1:0-32190 GCA_049520855.1 Occallatibacter sp. | reverse complement strand
ACCCGGCGATTGTGATGGGCCACGGCGGCGGCGGCAAGCTGGGCAATGAGCTGGTCGAGCACCTGTTTCTGCCGGCGTTTCGGAATTCGGAGCTGGAAAACCTGGGCGATGCGGCCGTGCTTGATTTGGGCGGCGGCAAGTTGGCGATGAGCACCGATTCGTTTGTGGTGCAGCCGCTCTTTTTTCCTGGCGGATCGATTGGCGAACTGGCGGTGAATGGGACGGTGAACGATCTGGCCGTCTCCGGGGCCGAGCCGAAGTTTTTGAGCGCGAGCTTCATTCTGGAAGAGGGGTTTCCGCTGGCGCAGTTGGCGGCGATTGTCGATGCGATGGCGCGGGCGGCGGCAACGGCGGGCGTGAAGATTGTCACTGGCGACACCAAAGTCGTCGAGCGCGGGCACGGCGACGGCTGCTACATCAACACGGCGGGCGTGGGCCTGCTGCGGCCGGGGATCGCGGTGGGTCCGCATCGGGCGCTGCCGGGGGACGCGATTCTGGTCTCGGGAACCATCGGCGACCACGGCATGGCGATTATGAGCGTGCGCGAGGGCCTCGAGTTCGAGAGCCAGATTCGCTCCGATTGCGCCGCGCTGAATGGGATGATCGCCGAGGTGCTGGCGGCGGCTGGGACGGCGGTTCATGCGATGCGCGATCCGACGCGGGGCGGGCTGGCTTCGACGTTGAACGAGATTGCGCAAGCTTCGGGGGTGGGGATCGAGATTGACGAGCCGAGTTTGCCGGTACGGGCCGAGGTGCAGTCCGCCTGCGAGTTGCTGGGACTGGATCCGGTCTATGTGGCCAACGAGGGCAAGGCGGTGTTCTTTGTTGCGCCGGAGGCGGCGGAGCGGGTGCTGGAGGTGTTGCGCGGGCATCCGCTGGGCAGGGACGCAGCGCGCATTGGTCGGGTGACGGCCGAGCACAAGCGGATGCTGGTAGCGCGGACGGGGATGGGCGCCAATCGGGTGATTCCTATCCAGATCGGGGAGCAGTTGCCGCGGATCTGCTGAGGGGCGGGGCGCACCGTTTTACAGTCTTACAGTTTTACAGGGCTGTGAAACTGTGAGGTGGATGTGTTTTATTTTGAATTCGTTAAGGGGTTCTCCACCGATTCACGGATTCACAGTCTGCGTGTTTCTGTGAGAGGGTCTCTTGTAAGTATTTGATTTTGGGTTGGTTAGCGAGGGCCCCACAGTTTCACTTGCAAAAACGAGAAAAAAACGAAGCCTGGACTGGGGGATTTACTGGTATCTGGCACATTTCGCTTAGGTTGCGGCGGATATGAGGCTCTCGTAGCCGCTTCGGCGGGGCGGGTCTTGGCCGTGTTGCGCATGGGTTTCTCCTAGAGATCAGGGATCAGGGGTCAGGGAACGAGACTAAGGGACCAGGAACAGTTGAGTCCGGTTCTGCTGACTACTTCCATTGTCCTCCAAACGACGCGAATTATCTGCAAACCAACTGCGGTGGGGCCAAACAAATAACTGCGGCGCGGCCAACTCAAGAACCGCGGCGGAGCTATCAGTGAGCCGGTATTGTGGTTGGCTTGGTTTTTCGGTTCGCCTGTCTCGCCCGCCTTTTCAGGAGTCCCAGGTTCCAGAGGCGGAACCTGGGGTGCTCGGCGAAAGGATGGGGCACGGAACTGGTACAACAAGCGGTCAGAGACTTAGATTGTTATAGAGCCACTGATGGCTCGGCCGCAAAATGAGCCGCTGTAGGTTTCGGTTCCGCTACCAGTCTTGTCGCTGATCGTTCCAGTAGTATTCAAGTCTGTCGAGCAACTGGAAGAGCCTACGGTGAGGCCGCCCGTCATGGTAATCGTCAGCGAGGTGGTCGTCCCGTTATCCGACGCAGCCCAGGAGAATGTAATGTTGGGATCGCCATTGAACGTGACTCCGCTGTCGCTGCAACTATTGATGGTCTCCACAATGCTCGCCGAGTCCGAGCTAGACGTCATCGAGTAGGAGCCGGTCACCACGATGGTCCCTCCCGCAGGGCATTTGTAGGTGTAGGCAGGGAAAGTTGTGGTTGTATCCGGCGAAACTCTCAGATCCGGAGAGACGGAATCGGCGGAGACGGGAGTCCGAGCGCCATTCAGAATTGCCTTCTGAATTGCGGCAGCCTCTTCTTTGCGAATCGGCGAAACAGGGGCGGAACGAGCGAGTGGGAGCGCCAAGGTTGCATCTTCCATCGCGGTGAAGACGTCGCCGTAAGCAGCTGAAGCTTGCGTCGGTGTCATCGGAAGGGCGCTGCTTGTGCCGCCGCCGCTGCCGCTGCTGCCGCCGCAACCGATGGCCGACAGGGTGAGAAGCATCAGGAAACCTGCGATCAGATTCTTCCGATTCATTGGATAGCTCCTTATGTTTGCGTTGGCAATAGGCCCATGAAAGCTACAGATGAGAGATTGGTTCCAATTCTAGCATAGGCTCACTGTTGTCCGGGTGGCCCCTTTTCGGCGGGGAGACGGTGATTTGAATCGAATCGGGCCGTGTGGTCGTTGTGCGCTGGTGCGGGGTAATTCTATGCAGTCGTGGACGGCATGGATTTGCGGTTTGGTATTGCGCGCTGGTTGCGGAGTTGGCCGGGTTGGGTTCGTCCGGCATGGGCGCGGCTTCGCCGCGTGGGTTGATTTCTAAGAGCTTGTGGATAGCGAGGCGGCACGACTGAAGCCGTGCCCTTTCAAAGCGGCGAAGAGCAAAAGCGAAAAGCAAAAGCAGGTCCTTCGGCTTCGCTGCGCTCCGCTCTGGATGACCGTTTTATGGCCAGTCTTGCGCGCCGTGGAAGATACGCGAAATCTGAATCGCGTTTGGCGTGACCTGATAGACGACGATATAAGGCAAGGGCGCGAACGTTAGTTCGCGGCGTCCGGGCATACGGCGGCTGGCTCGTCCAATATGGGGAAAATCCTTCAGGCGGGCGCACTCATCATAGATCGTTCGAGCAACGCGCCGGGCCGCTTCGGGGTTGTCGCGTTCGATCCACTCGCAGATGCGCTCTAAATCTTCGGCTGCGGGGATGGACCAGCGGACCTCCATCAGGGTCTCAAGAACCGTTCAAGGCGCTGGCCCACTTGCTCGTGCGTGAGGTACTCGCCGCGCAGCAGCGCGTTCTCGCCACGGTTGACCGCGTCGATGAAGCGGCTTTCCTCATCGAAATACCGCGCCACGACTTGCCGTACCAGCTCGTCAGGATTACGGCCCTGCTGAGCGGCAGATCGTGCAAGTTTGGCTTCGATCTCGGGCGTGAAAAGAACTTCCATGATGCTCAGAGTACGGGAAAAACCCGCGCGTGGCAAGGTTGCCTTTGGGCAATACATCCTGCGGAAAAAGGCGTGTCTCCGGGTGAGCAACACGAGGAGCATACCGCAGGGGCTAAAGCCCGGCCTTTGTTTAGTTACATTTGCGGCACGACTGAAGTCGTGCCCTTTCAAAGCGGCAAAGAGCAAAAGCGAAAAGCAAATGCAGGTCCTTCGACTCCGCTGAAGAACGCTTCGCTCAGAATGACAGGCTTTTTTGAGTGAACAAGCAAAGAGAATCCAAAACCTACCGGCCCGCCTCTCTCGATGAGGGGCGGGCCGGTTTGCACTTTCGGCTCAGTTGCGTCATGCCTTGGCGGAGGTTAGGGCGCCCAGGTCGGCGGCTAACTTCTCGGTGGAGAAGGCTTCAATCAAATCGCCTTCCTTGATGTCGTTGAAGCCGCCGAGGCCGATGCCGCACTCCATGCCGTTGGTGACTTCGCGCACATCGTCTTTGACGCGCTTGAGGGAGCTGATCTTGCCCTTGAAGACCTGCGCGCCGTCGCGCATGACCTTGATCTCGGCATCGCGGCGGATGGCGCCGTCCTGCACGCGGCAGCCGGCGATGGTGCCGACCTTGGGAATGCGGAAGACCTGGAGGACTTCGGCGCGGCCCAGGTAGTTCTCCTTGAAGGTGGGGTCGAGGAGGCCGAGCATGGCCAGGCGCATCTCGTCCTGCAGCTCGTAGATGATGGAGTGGAGGCGGATCTGGACGCTTTCCTGCTGCGCCAGTTCGGCGGCCTTGCGCTCGGGGCGGACGTTGAAGCCGATGATGATGGCGTTGGAGGCCGTGGCCAGAAGCACGTCGCTCTCGGTGATGGAGCCGACGCCGGAGTGGATGACCTTGACGCGCACCTTCTCGGTGGACATGAGGACGAGCGAGTCGGCCAGCACTTCGACCGAGCCGGTGACGTCGCCCTTGATGATGAGAGGCAGGTCTTTGACACCGGCGGTGCGAATCTGCTCGGCCAGGCCTTCCAACGAGACTCTGGAACTCTTGGCGAGTTGGGCGTCTCTCTCCTTCATCTTGCGGTACTGGGCGATGCCCTTGGCCTTGTCGCGATCGGCGACGACGAGGAAGGTGTCGCCGGAGTCGGGCATGGCTTCGAGGCCGAGGACTTCGACGGGGGTGGAGGGGCCGGCGACTTCGATGGGGCGTCCACGGTCGTCGAACATGGCGCGGACCTTGCCGAAGGTGTTGCCGACGATGTAGCTGTCGTTGAGGTGGAGGGTTCCGTCCTGGACGAGCACGGTGGCGACCGCGCCGCGGCCGCGGTCGAGCTTGGCTTCGAGGACGGAGCCGACGGCCTTGCGGCCGGGAGTGGCTTTGGGGGCCTTGATGTCGGAGACCAGGCAGATCATTTCGAGCAGCAGGTCGAGGTGGATGCGCTTCTTGGCGGAGACTTCGACGAAGACGGTGCCTTCGCCGGCGGCTGCCCACTCTTCGGGAACGAGGCCGCGGTCGGCAAGCTGCTTTTTGACGCGGTCGGGGTTGGCATCGGGCTTGTCGATCTTGTTGACGGCCACGATGATGGGCACTTCGGCGGCTTTGGCGTGGGCGATGGCCTCGATGGTCTGGGGCATGACGCCGTCGTCGGCGGCGACGACGATGACCACGATGTCGGTGACCTTTGCGCCGCGGGCTCTCATGCGGGTGAAGGCCTCGTGGCCGGGGGTGTCGAGGAAGACGATTTCGCGGCCGGAGGCGGGCGAGCCTTCCTTGGAGAACTTCACCTTGTAAGCGCCGATGTGCTGGGTGATGCCGCCAGCCTCGCCGGCTGCCACGTCGGTTTCGCGGATGGCGTCGAGCAGCGAGGTCTTGCCGTGATCGACGTGGCCCATCACCGTGACAACAGGAGAACGGGGAACTTCGAGCTCGCCGGTGTTTTCGGCCTCGAGGACTTCTTCGATGGCCTGGTTGGCGATCTCCTCCTCATAGCTGATGACGGTGGCGGCGGCGCCGAATTTGGCGGCGACATCCTTGACCATCTCGGCGTCGAGGGACTGGTTGACGGTGACGAAGATGCCGCTCATGAGCAGTGTGGCGATGAGGTCTTTGGCGCGGACTTCGAGCTTTTCGGCGAGATCCTTGACGCTGATGCCCTCGGTGACGGTGACTTCCCGGGTGATGGGCAGCGGCGCGCCGCCATATTGCACCCCGCCATAGCGCGGCGGCGGCACAAAGCCCTTCATCGGGCCTTCCTTGGTCTTGGGATACTGCGGGCGACCGCCGCGGCCTCTGGAGGGGGCGCGCGCGGGGCGAGGCGCTGCTTCACCGCCGGTCGGCGCGCTGCCGGGGCGGGGCGGGCCGCCGGGACGAGGCGGTCCGAAGCCGGGCCGCGCGCCAAAGGCGGGACGAGCGCCGGGCGCGCTCGGTCCGCCGGGGCCGGCATAACCGCCTGGCGTGGAACGGGTTGGGTGCTTGGGCCGCGGACCGCCGGGAAGCTGGCCCGCTCCGGGAGGGCCTCCGGGGGTGCGCTGGGGATAGCCGCCGGGACCGCCGGAGGGCCTGTTGCGGTCGAAGATCGGCCTGCCGCGCTGAATGCCGCCGGCTGCCGTTCCGGTGTTGGCCGAAGGCGGAGCAGCGACGACAGGCGGCGCGGTGTAGACCGGACGGGGCCCGGTTTGCGGCATGACCATGCGGCGCACGGGCAGCGCAGGGGCGGATGAAGCAGCGTGCGCGTGGCCCTTGCCGCGGTGCGCGGGAGCAGGAGCGGCCGCATCGGCAGACGCAGGCTCGGCGAGATCGCCGGGGGCTGCTATGGCCGCATCGGCCACTGCCTCGACGACGAGGGGCGCCTCAATGCTGACGGAATCGGAGGCTTTGGTCTCCGGGGCGGCCGGAACGGATGCGACAGAAGCCTCGACGGACTCAGTCTTGGCGGCAGGTGCGGTGCCTTCAGGAGTTGGAACCGGCGGAGCGGCCGACGGCTTGACGGCGACTGAGGGTTCGGCAGTGCGCGCAGGGCTTTCGCGGACGGCGGCAGCCGCTGGCGGCTTGACCACAACAGCAACCGCAGGACGCGGCGCAGGGGCGCCTGCCGGAGCCTTGGCGACGACCGCACCAACCGGCGGCCGTGAGGCAATGGCGGGCGGCTGCGGGGCGGCGACGGGCGGCGCGGAGCGGGTCTGGGGAACGATTTTGCGCGGCTCGGGGCGCGCCTGAGCCACGGGGGCCGGCGGAGCGGCGGCCACGGCCGCCGGCCGCGGCGGGGCCTGCGCTGGCGCTGCCGCACGGGTTTTTTGCGGAGCACGGCTTTGCCGCGCCTCCTCTGCCTCTTCTTGTTTCTTGGCCTGGACGGCCTTGAGCACGTCGCCGGGCTTGGAGATATGCGAGAGGTCAATCTTGGGCGCAATGCCCTGCGCGGCGCGCGGCGGCTGCGCGCCTGCCTGGCTGCCATGCCGAGATCCCCGCTCAAGATGCGAGCGAACCTTGTCGGCCTCATGGTCCTCCAGGGAACTGGAGTGGGTCTTGCCTGCGTCCAGGCCGAGCTCTGCCAATATGTCAAGAACCTGCCGGCTCTTGACCTCCATCTCTCGCGCGAGATCGTTGATACGAACCTTACTCATCCGCCTCTTTTCAAAATGTGCCGCCCAAAGCCGTTAGTCGCTCATAGCTACTCCATGGCATTGGCTTAAGTTCAAAGTTCTGTTTTCGATCGATGGGGGTTGAAAGACGCGGCGCATCTTACGCGCCGTCCTCTTTGGCTGCCCGCTCGTCCGTTGCTGCGCTTTCGGTTTGGTTTCCATCCGGCTCCTCGCCGGCATCGGGAATGTTTTCCACCGCCGCTTCGGCAGCGCCGGGAATATCGGTTTCGGTCTCGGCCGCGCGTACGCTTCCGGCTTCTTCAAGGACTACGGCGGCGTTCTCAGCCTCGGCTTCGGCGTCAGCCACCATGGCGGGCGCGTTTTCGATCTCGGCTTCGCCTGGTTCCTTGGCTCCGGCGGACGCCGCATCGCCCGTTTCGGAGGGGACTGTTTCGGCTGTCTGGGGCACGTGGCCTTCCTCGCCCTCTTCAAACTGACCGAAGTAGTGGCGCACGGCCACGCTGATCTTTTCCAGCGTCTTTTCGCCGATGCCAGGAATCTCTTCGAGCTGCTCGGGGGTCATGTCAGCCAGCGTCTCGACGGTGGTAATGCCGGCGGCGACGAGTTTTTGAATGATACCGTCGCCCAGCTCGGTTACCTGTTCGATGGGCGTGTGAGGACCGCCAGTAAGGTCTTGCATCTGCTGCTCGACCTCCTGACGCTTCTCTTCCTCGCTCTTGATGTCGATCTTCCAGCCGAGCAGCTTGGCCGCCAGGCGCACGTTCTGGCCCTTTTTGCCGATGGCCAGCGAGAGCTGCGTGTCGTCAACGATCACTTCCAACTGCTTGTCGGTAAGGTCGGTGATGGAGACGCGGCTGACCTTGGCCGGTTGCAGCGCCTTCTCAGCAAAGGTGGTGATCTCGTCGGAATACTCGATGATGTCGATTTTCTCTCCGCGCAACTCGCGGATGATCGACTGCACCCTCATGCCCTTCATGCCGACACAGGCGCCCACCGGGTCAACGTCTTTGTCGCGGGACTGGACGGCGATTTTGGTGCGCTCGCCGGCCTCGCGCGCGATGGCGCGAATGACGACGGTGCTGTCGTAGATCTCTGGAACCTCGGACTGAAAGAGATTGGAAACCAGCTCCGGCGCGGCTCTTGAGACGACGACCTGCGGCCCCTTGGAGGCGCGGTCGACCTTGAGCAGCACGACGCGGACGCGCTCGCCGATGGAGAACTGCTCCAGGCGGGACTGTTCTCGCTTGGGGCAGCGGGCTTCGGCCTTGCCCAGGTCGTAGATGATGTCCTGGCCCTCGATCCGCTTGACGGTGGCGTTCAGAACCTCTTTTTCGCGGTGGGCGTACTCCTGGAAAACGGTGTCGCGCTCGGCTTCGCGGACCTTTTGGAAGATGACCTGCTTGGCCAGTTGCGCGGCGATGCGGCCCAGCTCACTGGTGTCGCGATAGAGCCGTATCTCGCTGCCCACCTCGACATCGGGCGCCAGTTCCTTGGCCTCGGCGAGAGTGATCTGGTTCACCGGGTCTTCGATCGGTTCCTCGTCGGCGACGACGGTCTTGTAAATGTAGGCGGTGATCTGTCCGGTTTCCTTGTTCAGCTCGCCGCGCATGTTCTCCTGGGTCTTGTAGAACTTGCGCGTGGCCAAGGCGATGGCCTCCTCGACGGCGGCAACAACGATGCCGGGGTCAATGCCCTTTTCCTGGCTCAAGAGCTCGATACTCTGGTACAAAACGCTAGCCATACTCTGCTTGCTCTCTCTTTGGCCGCTCGGCCTGGATGATTCGCGGCCCGGCCGGTTGGGGTTGTCGTAAACAGGGACTAAGGGACTAGGGGCTAACTTGTTCTCCTGCCCATATTCTGTTCCTGCCTACGGCTCCTGTCCTGGTCACAAAACTGTCTCTGTCTCTCCTGCCGCTTCCTATTCAGCGGGGCCGCGATCTAGTCCCTACGTCCCGAGTCCCTTAGTCCCTGCATTGCCTAAAACTCCGGCGCCAGTTGCGCCTTCTCGATGTTCGCAAGCGCAATCTCGACCGAACTGACGCCGGCCTTCCGGCTCTTGCTGTTCTGCTTGACCGCGTTCAAGTCAAGCGTAATGGTTTCGCCGGTTCCGGACTCGGATCCGGCGATCAGCCGCCCCTGCCAGTGCCGGTTGTTGCGGATCGGC
Organism: Occallatibacter sp.; assembly: GCA_049520855.1. Classification (GTDB taxonomy): domain Bacteria; phylum Acidobacteriota; class Terriglobia; order Terriglobales; family Acidobacteriaceae; genus Telmatobacter. The sequence goes on along the minus strand of JBEKPI010000016.1, from coordinate 23,188 downwards.
TCGAAGGTTTGCACCTTCACCAGGCATCCCAAAAACCGCTGGAACTCCTCGGGCCGGGTCAACTTGCGGTCCAGCCCCGGAGAGCTGGCTTCCAGCGTGTATTCGGCTCCCGGCACCAGGTCTTCCACGTCCAGCAGCACGCCAAAATCGCGGCTGAAAACAGCGCAATCCTCGTGTGTAATGCCGGAGAGCTGCTCTAAACGATCCAGGCTCAGCGTCCCGTCCCGCAGCTCCCCGATCAGCCGCTCCGGCACGTCCTCATTCTCATCTCCGGCGCTTCCGCCGGCGGCCGCCGCGGCCGCAATTGCCGCCTTCAGCCGCTGACGGCCCTCGGCGTTCTTTTCCAGGAAGACGCGCAGAACGCGTTCTTTCGACGGGCCGGCCAGTTCAATGTCCACCAGGTCCAGACCGTGCGAGGCGGCCACTCTTGCCGCCGCCAATCGAATTTCTTCCAGCTTTGCCGCCATCGTTCCTACGCCGCCCCAAGGGCGGATTCCGATGCAAAAAACCTGTGAAAATGCCCTGAAAACCCTGAAATTTTCCGCAAATAAAAAGTGGGCTGTAAGCCCACTCATCTCTCCGCCAGCCGGTGTACCCACGGCAACTCAGGCGGACAAATTCGTCTGCATCCTTAGCATAGGCCAAAATGCTGGGGAATTCAATGGAAAAGTCAGGGAATAGGGAGTAGGGAACAGGGAATAGACGGTTTTCCGTTAGCCTGCGACTTCCAAGGCGCGCTGCATTTCCGTGAGGTGGTCCGATCTGCAATACTTTTTGCCATGCACCGAAAAGCCTTTTTGTGCGTTGTGATTCTTGCCGTGGGGCTGGGCGCATCTGTTACCGCGCGGGCCGACGACACCGCTGTCTCGATTGCTGCTGGGGGCCTCGTGCCTAGGCGCGAGACGCGCGTCGTGATGGCCAAGGAAGTGCTGCGCATCAGCGATAAGAAAGTTGTGGTCGATTACAACTTCCGCAACGATTCGGATGAGGATGTGACAACGGAGGTTGCGTTTCCGGTGCCTCCGTACAAGAACGAGTTTCTTGAAGGAGACATTTCCGGACAGTCCTTTCAAGACTTTAAGCTCTGGGCCAATGGCAAGCCCGTTCGCTACGAATCCGAGGTGAAGGCGACCCTCAACGGCAGAGACGTTACAGGAATCCTCGAAGCCAATCACATCGATATACGGACGTTTGGCCACTTCGACGACACAACCGAGGATGCCCATCACGTAGCGCAGATTCTCGTGCCGGATTTTACCCGTCTACCCAAAGACGCGCAGATCAGACTGTTCAAGGAAGGGCTTTTCCAAGATCAGGGCGAAATGGCCTTTAGCCTATACACGGTTCACCTGCAGTACCACTGGACACAGACCTTCCCGGCGCACTCGAAGGTTCACATCCGGCATGAGTATTCTCCTGTGGTTGGATATCAGCAATTGGATATCGACAGCGTCAAACTGGCTCTTCAACCGGCGTCCGCGCAGAAAGCCGCGGCGCTCAGCCCAGATGACCGCAGTGCCCTGGACGACCTGATGAGCTATTGCCCCGACGCGCCATTCCTGCGCGGAGTGGAGAGCCAGGTTGGAGCAAGCGGCGAGAACGCCGCCGACTCTACCCCCGGCGAGTTTTGGGTCGATTTCATTCTCACCTCGGCCAACACCTGGCATCGGCCTATTGAGGATTTCACGCTCATCGTCGAGCGCCCGCAGCCGGAGCAGGGCGTGAAGACGCTGGTTAGCTTCTGCTCTCCAGCCAATGGCAAAGTAGAAAAGCTCGATGCGGACCATTTTCAGGTTCATCTGACCAAATTCGTTCCGACTGCGGAATTGCACATTGGCTTCTTTGAGATCGCTCCTCCCGCGCCCGACTACCCATCCGCGAAGAGTAGCCCGCCTGCTTCGCAACGCCGGGCGCATGTCCCAATCGTGGTCCCGATCCTGATCGCGGGATACGTTCTGCTTTCACTCTCGACGGCCGTCCTCTACCTCCGCAGAAGACGTTGGGCGGCGAAGCGCCAGGAGAATCCGCGGGGCTAAGGAACCTGTGCGCAAGTTTTTCTGGAGAGCAGGTGTTCCCTGAGGGGCTAAAGTTCAACGCTTTCTGTTGCACTTGTGTCCTTCTAGAATCACGCCTTGACACAATTCATGTTCGGCCAGCTGATTTGCCGCCATTCCGGGAATTTCCGGCGATTTTCTCGAATTCTCTTGCCAGCGCGCATTGGACGATATATCCCTTGTAGAAATGTTATTGCCTGTACAGGCAAGCCACTGTAGAATTCGGACCGGGTCATAAGGTGATGCACATCCCACAGCAGCGCGTTTTCGTTCCGCTTGTCGTCGCCACAGTTCTCGGCGCAACGTGCGGCGCACTTGCCGGTTATTGGGTCGGGCGCGGGATTGCGCTGCGGCAGACCGAGGGACTGCTGAGCCTGGAGGCGACAAGCGCAATTGGCGCTAGCGCGGCCTTTTCTCGCGATGCGCACGCCGTGCTGGATGCGATGAACGCATCGCGCGCTCCGTTCTGTTCCGAGGCGGATATGGAGGCTCTGCTGGGCCTTGTCTACCGGTCGCATTTTCTGAAAGAGGCCGGCCGCATGCGCGACGGCAAGATCGCTTGTTCGACTACGCTGGGGCGCGAGCATCTGCCCAGCCTGGATCAGCCCAAGCCGGATTTCGTGGGGGCGGATGGCGTCAAGGTGTTCAAGGATCTTCCGCCATTCCGGCTGCACAACGCTACGGTCATCAGCCTGCAAGCGGGCGATTCTTATGTCGTTCTGAATCCGTATATTGGCAGCTTTCAGGAGCCCGCCACAGCGCATTTGAAGACCACGGTGATCGGAGCCGCGCAGAGTCAGTTGGCTCAACCGGCGGACCCCGAGACTCACCTTGAGTGGCCGAAGCTGACCAGCGACAGCGACTTTCGCATCGGAGATGTTTTGTACTCGACGCGCTGTTCCGCGGGCTACAACACCTGCGTCACGGCGTCACTTTCGGTATCTGAAGTTCTCGATTCCGACCGCTCGCAGTCTCACCGGTACATTCTGTTTGGGGGTGCGGTGGGCGCATGGCTGGGCCTTTTCGTCTTGCAGGCCTACCGGCGGAGCCGGAACATCGAGCAGCAGCTACGCCGGGCGATTCGCCACGACAAGCTGCGGTTGGTCTATCAGCCGATCGTCGATCTGGCCAGCAAACGCATTGTGGGGGCGGAGGCTCTGGCGCGCTGGACCGATGAGGAAGGCTACGCGGTCGCTCCGGATGTCTTTATACACCTAGCCGAGGAGCGCGGCTTTGTGGGAGAGATTACCAAGCTGGGGGTGCGCCACACCATGCGCGATTTCGCAAAAACACTGCGCGAGCGCCCCGATTTCAAGCTCAGCATCAACGTGGCCGCTCCCGATCTGGCCGATCGGTGGTTTTTGCCGATGTTGGAGTCGGCGCTCCAACAGGCCGGAGTTGCGGCGCAGAGCTTGGCCATCGAGATCACCGAAAGCTGCACCGCCCGGCACGAGATGGCCATGGATGCCATTCTGCGCTTGCGCCAGCGGGGCTACAGCGTTCACGTTGACGACTTTGGGACGGGCTATTCAAGCCTGTCGTATCTGCACAGTCTTTCTATCGACACGATCAAGATCGACAGATCGTTCACGCAGGCGATCGGCACCGAAGCGGTGACTGTGGGCATTTTGCCGCAGATATTGGCGATGGCCGCGGGATTGAAGCTGCACGTCATCGTGGAAGGCGTGGAGACCGAGGAGCAGGCCAGCTATTTTGCCGGCGTGACGCCGCCGGTTTTGGCGCAGGGCTGGCTCTTTGGACGCCCCGTCCCGGTCGAAGCGTTCCTTCTGCTGCTGGCTGAGAACGATAGGACGGCGCGGATTGCCGCGGTTTGATTCTCCGCGGCCCGGTTGCCGCGCCGCTTGACAGCCTCCGCGCCGTCCATGAGGCTGGTTGCATGGTTGGAAGAGGTTTTCCCGGCGAAGAAATGAACCCGCGCGACGAAGCCGAACCGAATCAACTGGAGACGCTGGCGCAGGTCTTCTGCGAGCAGTTGATGGCTTGCCTGGATGAGTGCGCCCGCGGACGCAAGGGACTGTTCTCTGACGTGGAGCTGCTCAGCGATCGAGGCGAAGGCGGCGCGTGGCCGGAGGCTGCACAGCTGCGTGAGCTGGCGCTGGCGCTGCAAGGCGTTCTGGCGCAGCAGGAAGAGCGGAATGCTCTCTGCGACGAGTTCCTCGATCTGTGTTCGATGCACGGCGAGAGCCATCCAGGGGAGCGGAAGCTGGCGCGGGCGTTTCTGGAGCGCATCGAGCGGAGCGAGGTGGGCGCGCAGCCGGAAGGGGAACGCAGGCCGTGGTGATTGTGCGCGCATTTCTGGCGCTGGCGAGCGGCTTTGCGGTGATCGCCGTGCTGGTGATTGCTATGACGGCGCTGCTGGCGCGGACGGTTCCGAGCTGGACGGACGGGGAGGGCAAGCTGCAACCCGGCTACGTTTTCGTCAACCTCGGCTCCTCGTTCCTCACCGCCGCGGCCGGGGGCTATGTGACCGCGTGGATCGCGGCGGCCAACCCGCTGATTCACGTGCTGGCGCTGGGGATCGTGGTGCTGGCGCTGGCCGCGCTGAGCGCGCTGCAATCGCGTGGCAAGCAGCCTATCTGGCACCAACTGGCGCTGGTGGCGATTTCGCCCATCGGCGTACTGGCCGGCGGTCTGGTCCGGCTGCGGGTGCTGGGCATCCTGTGAGATCGGCGCTCGACTGCCTCTGAGTCCCATCCTGGCGCCGGACCGAAGGCGACACGATGGGACACGAAGTCCAAATGACCGATAACTTGGCGCGCAGCTTACCAGCGCACACCAAAGGTGACCGGAATCAATTCGGTCCGTCCGAGGCCGTTGGTGGTGCCCACGCGCGGAGTGTCGATGAAGAGGTAGCGCGCCTCGGCGAAGAGCTTCATTTGACCGTCGCCGTTTATGCCACCCAGCCTGCGAGTGACGCCAAGGCCCAGGTTCCCGCCTAACTGGTTGGATGTGAATGAGTTTGTGTTGACGCTGATCGGGTCACCGTAAAAGTCGCAACACGAGTCTACGGTGAAATTGGTGGATTTGTGATAGAAACCGCCCCCGCCGGTCAGGTAGATACTGCTGGTTCTCTTCGGAAAGAGATCCACGACGGGAGCTGCCGTGAGCGAGAACATGTGCGCATTTCCGTTGGTGGCCCCAGCCCCTGCTTCAGCAATAAACGACCCGGGGAGCTTGTCGTCAATGAACTGGAACTCGCCCAGCAAGGAGATGCGCTGGGAGAAGCGCAGCCCGGCGCCCGCGGTAAAGTTGCCGCCATAGGTGATGAAAGGGCCTCCCTCGGCGCTCGACGTGTCGTTGCCGATGGGGGCGTTGAAGCCGGCGCCGAAATCGAAAGCCATGCCATGGGAGGCGATGTGCTTCCATCCGTGTTTCTCCTGGCCCGCGCCCCCGGCCGGCCAGCCACCAGAGGGGTTGGCGGACAGCACGGCGGGTGAAGATAAAGCTTCAGCGCCACCGGGGCTGCCATCGGCTGCAAGGTGAAACTCATTGGAACTGGATTCGCCCGCCATGAAGAGGCTGGTGCTGGATGAGTTGGGGGAAGGCGAGGACTGGGCGTTCGCGGAAGCCGCGGTGACAAGGACCGCGACCCAAAGGAAACTGACATGCCGCATCAGCGACATCGAACGGGAAGATGACATGCCGGAACCTCCTGGATCGAATTGTTTGTTGTCGGTCTGGAGCGCGCGCAGGTGCTCCGAACGATGGATTAGACACGAAACTTGGTTAGAAGTTGCCCGGATCGGTCGGCTGCATTGCAGAGTGCGGTACGCGGGGGCGGGCTAGCCGGAATGCCGGTATTGGGAATTCAGCAATATGTCCCACTTGCGTCAATCGTGCCACCATGATATAGTAGTGTCACCATACGAGGGAGATGGGATTAATGGAAACTTTGGAACTTCACGAGCCAGAGGTCGTTTGGGAGCGTCCGAAGTTTGTAGAGGATCATCGGGTCCGGATGCGCCTGGGGGCAAAAGGCCGCCTGGTGATACCGGCGGCGATGCGGGAAGCGCTGGGGATGGCGGACGGGGTTATGCTCGATCTGGTTGTGGTGGAAGGCGAAGTGCGCATTGCGACGATGCGGGAGCGGCTAAGGCAGGCGCAAGAGCGCGTCAGAAAATACGTTCCGGCCGGAGTCAGCCTTGCCGATGAGTTGAGTGCGGAGCGGCGCGAGGCGGCAAAACATGAATGAGGTTGTCTTCGATGCCTCCGTGATGCTTGCCATGATCCAACACGAGCGAGGCGCGGATCAGGTTACGGACGAGATTCTTGATAGGTCTGTTGCCAGCACAGTCAATCTCGCAGAGGTGCAATCGAAACTGGTTAAGAAGGGCTATACGCCGGACGAAGCTTGGACGGACACACTTTCCGCCGTGAAAGCAGCGGAGCTATATACCAGCGACCACGCCAAAATTGCAGGCGATTTGATCACAACGACGGAAAAGTATGGATTGTCGCTGGGGGATCGCTCCTGCCTGGCGCTGGCGATTGCGCTCGGAGCTCCCGTCTATACCACCGAACAGGCTTGGAAGAACCTGAAAGTGGGGATACCGATTCATGTGATCCGGTAGATTGATGCTGTTCCCGCCGGATTGCCTTGGGTGCACAGATCGCGCGCGCGCCGGAGGGTTGCGCACAAACCGCGACGCAAGAGTCTGGCGGGAGAAAGAGGGAATGCCGCGAGTTGATGATTCCATGGTGGAGCTGAGCGGGATCGAACCGCTGGCCTCCTCGTTGCGAACGAGGCGCTCTCCCAGCTGAGCTACAGCCCCACGACATTCATTATCTTAGCAGCGCACGGCAAATTCGGGAAGAGTGGAGCGCTCAGTGGGGGTCTGAGACCCCCACTGCAGCCGGACTGGAGTCCGGCGCTACTTGGTTCCCGGCGCTGCTCGAAGTCGGGCGCTGCTAGAGCTGATTCATATTCGCCAGGAATTCGGCGTTGTTGCGGACCTTTTCCAGGCGGCTGATCAGCAGTTCCATGGCCTCGACCGGCGAGAGCGGGTTGAGCACCTTGCGCAGAATCCAGATGCGCTGCAAATCCTCCTTGGGGATGAGCAACTCTTCCTTGCGCGTACCGGAGCGCTGGATGTCGATGGCCGGGAAGACGCGCTTGTCCACCAGCTTGCGGTCGAGGATGATCTCCATGTTGCCGGTGCCCTTGAACTCTTCGAAGATGACTTCGTCCATGCGCGAGCCGGTATCGACCAGCGCGGTCGAGATAATCGTCAGCGACCCGCCCTCTTCGATGTTTCTGGCGGCGCCGAAGAACCTCTTGGGCCGCTGCAAGGCGTTTGAATCCACGCCGCCTGAGAGCACCTTGCCCGAGGGCGGAACGATAGTGTTGTAAGCGCGCGCCAGACGGGTGATGGAATCGAGCAGAATCACCACGTCGCGCTTGTGCTCCACCAGCCGCTTGGCCTTTTCGATGACCATTTCGGCAACCTGCACGTGGCGGGCCGCCGGCTCATCGAACGTGGAACTGATGACTTCGCCCTTGACCGACCTCTGCATGTCGGTGACTTCCTCGGGGCGCTCGTCGATCAGCAGCACAATCAGCACCACCTCGGGGTGGTTGGTGGAGATGGAGTTGGCGAGCGACTGCAAGAGCATGGTCTTGCCGGTGCGCGGCGGGGCGACGATGAGGCCGCGCTGGCCCTTGCCGATGGGCGTCAACAGGTCCATCACCCGGCCGCTGATGCCCTCCCGCACCGTCTCCAGCTTGATGCGTTCCTGGGGATAGAGCGGGGTCAGGTTGTCGAAGAGAATCTTGTTGCGCGTCTCCTCGGGCGACTCGAAGTTGATGGCCTCGATCTTGACCAGGGCAAAGTATTTCTCGCCCTCGTGCGGCGGACGGACGTTGCCGCTGATCGAGTCGCCGGTCTTCAGGTCGAATTTGCGAATCTGCGACGGGGAGACGTAGATGTCGTCCGGGCCGGGCAGATAGTTGTAGTCGGGCGAGCGCAGGAAGCCGTAGCCGTCGGGCAAAATCTCCAGCACGCCCTCGGCAAAGATGTGGCCTTCTTTTTCGCTTTGCGCCTGGAGGATCTTGAAGATCAGATCCTGCTTGCGAAGGCCGCTGGTGCCCTGGATCTCCAGGGTGCGCGCGATGCGGCTCAGTTCTGTGATGTTTTTCTCTTTTAGTTCCGCGATGGTCATTTTCACCTGCAATAAGGGAGGATTGGGAGTGGGAAGATCCGGAACGGGGAAGTGTTCCGGGGAGAGAACAGGCGGGAGATCAAATCGTACAGCCAGGTGTGCGCCGCGCTTAAACTATCTCCGCAAACCAAGGGTAGCACGGAAGACCGGGAAGCGCGGCCGCCCTCGACGGAAAGCCGCCCAGAAACGCCGCCTGCCTTGCTGAAACCCTTCGGGAGGCGGTCGTCAGGCGGCGCGGCGGGTCTCTACCGGGAAAACCGCGGACGCTACGAGGCGCGACGCGGGGCCGGAAGCGGAGCCGGGATTGACGGTATGGAAGCGGGCAAAGACATCGTTGGCCGTGTCCTGCAGCCGTGTATTCGGCTTGTGCAGCTTGCGGGTTGCCTTGCTCGCCAGTTGACACAACTGGTAGCGGTTGGAGACATGAGAAAGTGCCCCAAAAACCAGATCAGAACGCATTGCGTGTTTCTCCTTCAAAAAAAAGTCTCTGCCCGGCCGGAAATCATCTGGCGCCGGCGGCGCAGCAGGGAAGCCATCGTTCCATGGGCTGCCCTGGAATTTCCACTCCCAAGGTTTAGACGCGCGAGGCGGACGTTCAGTTCAAAATCGTGACGCACCTTCGCACATTGTGGAACAGGCATCATGCCGTATCGGGGATACAGATTTCCGCCTCGGGAACCATCCGCCCTGTATTCCCATTCCGGCAAACAAATTAACGAGCCGGGGCATCAACGGATGAGCCTCGGCTCAAGCAGGATGCGGGAATCCACAGGAGGGCGCACAAATACATTTGAACACTGCCCTTTATGGATGGCATTTCTGAATGTATACCGAGTTTGCTTCCAGGTCAACAGTTTTTTTGAAGGCGGGAAACGGGGGGAACCTGCCCGTGCGACAGTCTGCGCAGTCGGCCGGTCTCCTGTTCTATGATTTTCTGTGTGATGAACCCCCGCATCCTCGCTCCCCCCAATGCCGCTCCCCGCGCTCTCGCTATGCTGCTGGCGCTGGCCTGCGCCGTCCTTCCCGCCGCCGGCGAAAAGAAGCAGCCGCAACTGGAAAAGCCTATGGCGGGCCCACGCGCCACGGCATTGCGCGTGACCTGGCTCTACATTTCGCCCGACACAAGCTCGCAGAAGGTGGACAAGGTGCAGATTGGCCGCGAGATGGTGGTGGCCGAGTCGAGCGGCCCCTGGCTGCGCGTCTACGCCAATACCGACTCGCAGCAGCAGAACGAAAAGGACACCCCCGAATTTGGCGGCGACGAGATCACGCCGCCCATCTCCGGCTGGATGGAGGCCAAAGGAGTGGTCGTCGAGACCACCCCCGGTGGAGATCTGGTGCTGATGGGCGAGGCGGCGAATCAGGAGTCGCTGGCCAGCGACCCGCGCGGCCCCGTCAACGCCTCGCAGAGCGCGAGGCTGCTCTACCGGCGGCTTTTTGAAATGTTCCCCCACTCGCCGCTGGCCCCGGAAGCGGCCTGGCGCGCGGCCGACGTCCTGTGGCAGGTGCAGAAGGCCGAAGCCGCATCGAGGCCCTCGGCCAGGGAGCGCGACCCCTACCTGCACGACCAGATGGACGAGGACGAACTGAAGAAGCTCATCAAACTTTATCCGCACACCCGCCAGGCCGATCTGGCCGCCTTCGACCTGATCGACAACCAGCTCTGCGGCGACTGGCAGGGTTCGCCCAAGTGCCCTGAGAAAGAATCGGAAGTTTACGAAAAGTACGCAGCCGAGTACGCCGACGGACCGCGCACGGCGCAGGCTCTCTACCAGGCGGTCTACCGCCAGGCCGTGCTCACCGATATGTTCGCCGCCGACGGCAGTGACGGCAAGAGCGGCGCCGCCCACAGCCACGCCAAAGAGCTGGCCGCGAAGCTGAAAGATAAGTTTCCTCAATCGGATTTCGCGGCGCGAGCCGCGGCGCTCGTGTTCAAATTGGATCAGGGCGTTCCTGTCTACGGCATCGACCGGGAGTGACGAAAACCGGCGCCCCGAGCGGAGCGAAATCGAACGTCCTGCATTGGTTGAAGACTACCCCTCGGAGGCTTCTTGAACGAATATCTTCAGTCTGTTTTGCTGGGCATTGTGGAGGGCTTGACCGAGTTCCTGCCGGTCAGCTCGACGGCGCATCTGCGCATCACCGAAGCGCTGATGAAAATCCCGCTCGACGACGCCTACTGGAAGATGTACACCATTGTCATTCAACTGGGCGCGATTCTGGCTCTGTGCCTGTTGTTCCTCAGCCGCATCGCCGGTTTCCTGCGCACCTTCCCCAACGGCGAGAACGGCGACCGCAACTGGCTCAACCATCCCATCTCGCTGACGCTGATCGCCTTTGCTTTCACTTCGGCGCCCGCGCTTTTGCTGCACAAATGGAGCGAGAAGAACCTGGGCAGCCTCAACGTGATTGCGCTGGCGCTGCTCATCGGCGGTGTCGTGATGTGGATCGTCGATGTGTGGAGCGACCGCCAGGAGGCCCGGACCGCCCACGTCGAGGAGATGACCCTGCCGCAGGCCATCTGGATCGGCCTCTGCCAGACGCTCTCTGCCGTCTTCCCCGGCACCTCGCGCTCCATGTCCACCATCGCCTCCGGCCAGATCGCGGGCATGGACCGGCCCACCGCCCTCGAATTCAGCTTCCTGCTCTCCATTCCCACCATGATCGCCGCCACGGTCTGGGATCTGAAGAAAGAGGTCTTCCCCAGCCATGCGGCCATCGCCGCCGGAAACGCGGCCCATGTGGCGATGACCGGCGAACGCTGGATCGTCCTGCTCATCGGCACCGGCGTCTCCTTCATCGTGGCTCTGGGCGTGGTCGAGTGGTTCCTTCACTGGGTGCGCAAGCACGGGTTCACGATGTTCGCAATCTACCGGATCATTCTCGGCACGGCGCTGTTGATCTGGGGGGCGAAGTATCTCGGGGGCTGAGATCTTTTCGAGATGCTGAATTCCTAATGTAGCGAGATTATCCGTTCGGCGCGCAAAGCGCGAATGTTTTCGCCGAATTGTCTCTGTAAACTCATCCAAGGCCATAGTCTACGAGCGAAGCCTATGAGTCTGCAGACAGGAAGTCACAGTCTGCTAAAGATGCTGGGGACCGGGGTATCGGATTTGATGCCTCGGACTCCCATTTTTAGAATAGAGAATTGAGACTTGTACAACCTGATTTTCCAATCCGAGGCCCCAATCACCCCTCGCCCCACCCTGCGCGGAGAGCTTGTGCGCGGGCTGGCGCTGAAGGCTGGGTTTGCGGAGGCTGGGGTGGTTGTGCTTCCGCATGTGAATCAGGAACGGGACGCGACGCGCTTTGAGGAGTGGGTGGGGGCGGGGCGCGCGGGGACGATGGGCTACCTGAAACGGAGAGAATCGGGGGCCGAGGGCGAGGCGGAGGGCAAACAGGATAAGCGGCTGGTGCGGTCGCGGGTGGGGATTCCGTTTCCGTGGGCGCGATCGGTGGTGGTGTGCTGGACGAACTACAACAGTGGACAGCCGCGGTCGATCGAGCGGGCTGGCGAAGGAGCGGGATGGATTGCGCGCTACGCCTGGTCAAGCAAGGTGGACGAACGCGGCGCGCGGCGGCCTTCCGATTATCACAAGGTGCTGCTCAAGCGGATGAAGGCCGTGGAGGCGCGGCTGCATGAGGAGTTGGGCGCGTTTGAGGCGAGGGCCTTTGTGGACACCGGGCCACTGGTCGAGCGGGCGCTGGCGGAGGCGGCCGGGCTGGGCTGGACGGGGAAGAATACCTGCCTGATTCATCCCAAGCTGGGGTCGTATGGGTTTCTGGCGGTGCTGTTGACTTCGCTCGAAGCAGAGGCCGAGTCGAAGCCGTTGACGGTTCCTGACCGTTGCGGGAGCTGCCGGCGGTGTCTGGATGCTTGCCCGACGGGGGCGCTGATTGCTCCCTACCAGATGGATGCGGCGCAATGCATCTCGTATTTGACCATCGAGCACCACGGGCCAATCGCGCCGGGGTTGATGGAGGGGATGGGAAGGCAGGTGTTTGGCTGCGACATCTGCCAGGACGTTTGCCCATGGAACCGCAAGGCTCCCATCGGCGCGGACCCGGAGCTGGAGGCGCGGCCGGAGCTGGTGAATCCGGCGCTGGAGCGGCTGGCGGCGATGGACGAAGCGGAGTTCGAGAGGCAGTTCAACGGCTCGCCGGTGCGCAGGGCGGGATTTTGGGGGCTGCGGCGCAATGTGGCGATTGCGATGGGAAACAGCGGGATGGGCGGGTTCGTGGCGCGGCTGGAAGAATGGTCCGAGGCTGCGGACGAGGGGCTGCGCTCCGCGGCGCGATGGGCGTTGGAAAGGCTGAAGGACGGTCGATGAGGGCGGGATGGGGCTTGAGGTGCCCAAGAGACTATCCTTAATGAATCGGCTCTTGACGGAGTTGCGCTGCGCGGGTGAGATGAAGCGCGACGGCGCATGGGCGTTAAAGAAGGAGTTGCGAGTGGCGGATATCTCAAATGGCGGTAGCGGCGTAGCGGATGAAAGATCGAGCGGGGTGGTCAGAGCAGCCGATGTGGTGGAACCGGCCCAGAAATCGAAGTGGTACCGCTGGCGCAAGGACGGAACGGCGCTGATCAGCTACCTGCTGGACAGCGAGGTGCATACCTTCGCCTTCAGCGTGGCGGCCAACGCGATCCTGTCGTTCATTCCGTTTATCGTGCTGCTGTACACGCTTTCGCGGTCGGTCTTTCACTCAGAAATGATGGTCACGGTCGTGAACGACATGGTGACCTACTTCCTGCCCTCGAATCAGGGATTTGTAGCCAGCAATTTGGCGCGCGTGGCGACAGCCGCCTCGCGGCATGGCGTACAGGTTTTTTCGCTGATCATGATTCTGGTGGCCTGCACGGGTATCTTTCTGCCTCTGGAGGTTGCGCTGAACCAGGCCTGGGGCGTGACCAAGAGCCGCAACTATCTGCACAACCAAGTGATCGCCTTCGGCCTGGCGATCCTGATGGTGCTGCTGGCGCTGGCGAGCATCCTGCTGAACGCCGTCGAGCAGGGTTTGCTGACGTTCGTGTTCTTTCATCACACGGACAACTTTGTCTTCAAAGGAATCAGCTACGTCTGGCTGGCGGCAACCACCGGCGTGGCCTCGATTCTGTTTTTCTTTTCGATATACTGGCTGCTGCCCAACCGCAAGGTTCCTTGGCGGCCGGTAATGCACTCCGCGGTCTATACCGGAATCATCTGGCTGGCGGCCAAATATATCTTTGTGACCGTGCTGCCGCATCTCGATCTGGAGGCGCTCTATGGGCAGTTTTATGTCTCGGTGGGGCTGCTGTTCTGGGCGTATATCTCGGGGCTGATTCTGTTTGCGGGAGCGCAATTCAGCGTGGCGCGGATGGGGAACTCGCGGAGCTAGGGAACAGGGAATAGAAAGGCCCTGCCCGACTGACTATAGCCTACGCGCGGGATAAAAGGCGTAACAATCGATCTCTGGAGCCAGAAAATGACGAAGCGTCTATCTTTCAGTGATTTCAGGGCGGTTCGAGTAATCCTTGAGCTTGACGATTTTGCGCTTGGTGGCGACAAGCCTGACCCGCCACCTTCAGATCTCATCCCACAGAAGACATGGCACGGCATTATGGACCTTCCCGACGATGTTGCAATCAGGACTTCAGACCATCGTGGACAGGTTCTCGGTGAGGTGTATTGGCTTTGGGGGCGTTGGATCGAGGCAACTGGCGAAGCCGAGGATGCTCTGTTTGTTCCAATGCTAGATGCGAACGACGATCTTCAGGCTTCGCTTTTTGATTCTCTGCATGGCTATTATCGGACGGCGTTCTCAGCTCTCAGAAACGTGATTGAGCTTATGACAATCGGAACATGCGGGGAGCTCACCAGAACCCCGTTGTACGAGGAGTGGCGGAAAGGCTCGACTGAGTTCAAGTTCGGAACTGCCTGCGATCTGCTGTCCAGTGACGCTTCTCTCGTCGCATTCAATGAAGGCTTGAAGGCTAGGGGACACCAGTCGTTATGGGATGCGAGACGAGGGGAGTTGCCGGGAGGATACAGCCGACGTCTGTACAGGAACATGTGCGATTTTGCACATTCTCGCCCTGGTTTCACTGACGGCGATCTTCGGTGTAGCAACGGCCCGATATATGTCTCCAGCGTGTTCTGGGATTGGTACTATGCATATCTCCGAACAACGTCCCTCTGTGCGGTCTTGATGTTTCTCGCTAGACCGAAAGGTGATCGTGTTGCGTTTGCGGACCTCTTCATTGATGATCCTAACGTCCTTCCCCCCGACCTCCTGGCAGCCTTCCAATTAGTTACCTCTTGCTGACAACTGGGTGCCTCATCCTTGGCATATTCAACGAAATGTTGAAAAGCAGGAACCGCGACCAACTTCGGTCCGTACTCGAATCTCAGTTTACGCGTAATCGCCTATGCGTTCATCGAAGAGCGTATTTGTACTGCGAAGTCGCCATAGCGCCGCTGATCCGAGCGCCCAAAGCACGCAATCCGCAAATAGCCGCAGGTGGGCTAGATGTCGAGGTTCTTCACATCGAGGGCGTTGTCTTCGATGAACTTGCGGCGGGCTTCCACGTCTTCGCCCATCAACGTGGTGAAGATGGCCTCACATTCGGCGATGTCTTCCAGCTTGACCTGGAGCAGGGTGCGATGCTCGGGGTCCATGGTGGTCTCCCAGAGCTGCGTGGAGGTCATCTCGCCGAGGCCTTTGTAGCGCTGCACTTCATAACCTTTCTTCCCTTGTTCGACGATGTAGGTGAAGAGCTCGCGGGCGGTCTGCTTCTCGACCGGCTCCAACGGGACGCGAGCGGCGCGGCGCGGTTGCTTTGCCTCGGCTTTTGCTTCAGCCCCTTCGGCTTCGACGGTTTCGTCGTCTTCGCCTGCCTGGGCGGGGTTGGGCTCGGCGGCCTTGACGGCGTATTCGATGAGGAAGGGCGGCTCGAGAAACTCCTTGATGAGCGTGTATTTGGCCATCATCTGGCGGAACTCGGGGCTGGAGGCGAGCATCCAGTCGATGCGGCGCTCAGCGCCCTGGGCATCGGTGAAGACGATCGACCAGGTGTGGTGCTCCTCTTCTTCTGTCGGCTTGGCGAGAGCCTTGAACTGAAACTCATCGGCCAGTTCGGCGAGCTGGCCATGCAGCAGGGCGAGCTTGGGGGGAACGTCGCTCTCGGACTTGGAGGCGAAATCGGCGCGGTGGACGAGCTCGGCGCGGGCCAGCAGCTCGGTGAGCTTTTCGTTGCGGATGCGCTTGTCGACCTTCTCGACGAAGTCGAGGTACTCGTTGAGGGTGCCCATGAAGCGGGTGAGGCCGGCGCCCTCAATGCGGCTGGCGGCTTCGCCGTGGCGGACGATCATGCCCTCGGAGGCGCGGTTGACCATAACGCGGACAAACTCGCGCTCGTCCTTGATGTACTCCTCGCGGCGGCCTTTCTTGATCTTGAAGAGCGGCGGCTGCGCGATGTAGATGTTGTCGCGCTTGATCAGCTCGGTCATGTGGCGGAAGAAGAAGGTCAGCAGCAGCGTGCGGATATGCGAGCCGTCAACGTCGGCGTCGGTCATCAGAATGATCTTGCCGTAGCGGATCTTGGTGGCGTTGAAGTCGTCTTTGCCGATGCCGCAGCCGAGGGCGGTTATCATGGCGCGGATTTCCTCGTGGCCGAGCATCTTGTCGTAGCGGGCCTTTTCGACGTTGAGGATTTTGCCCTTGAGGGGCAGGATGGCCTGGAAGCGGCGGTCGCGGCCCTGCTTGGCGGTGCCGCCGGCGCTCTCGCCCTCGACGAGGTAGAGTTCGCAGCGGTCGGGGTTGCGCTCGGAGCAGTCGGCCAGCTTGCCGGGCAGGCCGCCGCCGTCGAGCGCGCCTTTGCGGCGGGTGAGGTCGCGGGCCTTGCGGGCGGCTTCGCGGGCGCGCGAGGCTTCAATGGCCTTATTGATGATGCGCTTGGCGATGGGCGGGTTTTGCTCGAGAAACATGCCGAGGCGCTCGTTGACGAAGGCCTGCACGGTGCCCGCGATGTCGGAGTTGAGCTTGCCCTTGGTCTGGCCCTCGAACTGCGGCTGCGAGAGCTTGACGCTGACCACGGCCACGAGTCCCTCGCGGACGTCGTCCCCGCTGAGGTTTTCCTTCATGTCTTTGAAGAGGCCGAGCGACTGTCCGATGGCGTTGATGGTGCGGGTAAGAGATGTCCGGAAGCCGGAGAGATGCGAGCCGCCGTCCACTGTGTTGATGTTGTTGGCGAAGCTGAAGACGGTCTCCGAGTAGCTGTCGTTGTATTGGAGGGCGATCTCGATCTCGACGTTGTCGCGCATCGCCTCCATCATGATCGGCTTGTCGTGCAGCACAACCTTGCCGCGGTTGAGGTGCTTGACGAATTCGGCAATGCCGCCGGCGTACTTGAATTCGGCGCGGCGGGCTTCGCCGGTCTTGGGGTCGGCGGTGCGTTCGTCGGTAAGGGTGATCTCGAGGCCCTTGTTGAGGAAGGCCATCTCGCGCAATCTCTGGGCCAAGGTGTCGTAGTTGAACTCGGTGGTGGTGAAGATCGTCTTGTCGGGCAAAAAATGGACCTTGGTCCCGCGCCGCTTGCTGGTGCCGGCCTGGCGCAGTTCGCCGACCGGATCGCCGCAACTGAAGTCCATCTCCCAGGTGTGGCCATCGCGCCAGATCTCGACGTTGAACTCCTGCGAGAGCGCGTTGACGCAACTGACGCCGACGCCGTGAAGGCCGCCGGAGACCTTATAGGTGGAGGCGTCGAACTTGCCGCCGGCGTGGAGCTTGGTGAGCACCACCTGCACGGCCGGCATCATCTTGCCGTTGGACAAGGGCATCATGTCGACCGGAATGCCGCGGCCGTCGTCGACTACGGTGATGGAATTATCCACGTGGATGACGACTTCGATTTTTTTGCAATAGCCGGCCAGCGCCTCGTCCACGGAGTTATCGACGACCTCGTAGACCAGGTGGTGCAAGCCCATCTCGCCAGTTGAGCCAATGTACATGGCCGGCCGTAGGCGCACCGCCTCGAGGCCTTCAAGGACCTTGATGTTCTCGCCGGTATAGCTGCCGTTGTCGCCGTTGTCGTCGGGGAGCGGGTTGGTGCCTACTAGAGGATCAGTCGCCATAGATTTACCTTCGTCGAAACTTCGCTTTCTGCTCCACCGGACCGCGGGAATCGGGGTGCGGTTCGGCGCCGGGCAGCAAGATCCAGCGCATTTTCGGAAATGCCATAACCAATTGAAAGACAGGGGCTTTCAAGCGAAGTTTCCTGGCTTTATTTTACCATGCCGGGAGGGCGGAAAGAGTTGAGATGAGGGGTGGAAAAGACGGGTGATCGGGGCAGATTTTGAGGAAATCCCTCCTCGATAAACGTTACGTTAGTAACTGTCAAAATTACATCTATTTATCTTTATGACTTGACTGGACTTACTTTGAAGTATCGTCTACTATTTAAGAGTACAGAAGGTGCGCCTTCTGTCGATAAAATTCACCAGAGGTTACCGACCATGAAACTTTCGATTCGCATCTTCGTTCTGTCCGTTGTCGTTGCCGCCACCGCCGCCGCCGCCACCACACCCAAGACCGCCTCCACCGTTGTTTCGAGCCGCCAGTCTGCCACGAGTTTCTTTCCCCTGCCGACCTGCGGTGACCAGCCGCCCACGTGGCCCTGCAACTAAGGCGACGGTACTAAAGTGTGCCATTTTAGGACTACTCCGCTTTTATTGTTGAGCGGGGGCGGATTTCGCGCTATTCTGGGAATGATCTCAGAATGGCGAAAGGTTTGTATATGTCCTCACAGACCACGATGCTCTTGATGGGCGGGGCGGAATTTGCTCTTTGGACCGTCTTTGGCTTCCTTTTCCTGGCGAAGAGGATGTACCACCGGTACCCTGCGATGGGCGCCTACCTGGGATTGCGGATTGCCGCGGCTCCGGTGCTGCTTTACTTTTATCTCGGCCAAACGCAGCATTGGTTCAATGGGTTGGGCTTCCAGTATTATTTTTTCGCCTATTTTGGCGTGTACATCGCCAGCGCGGTGATGCTCTATTTTGTTTGTGTTGAAGTCTTCTATTCCGCCCTTTCGGCTTTTGCGGGGATCCAGAAGCTTGGAACCGTTGCGTTTCGCTGGGCCGCTCTCATCTCAGTCATCGTCAGCCTATCCACGATCTCTTTTACGCATCTAAGAGTCCAGCTTATCGCCGATGTCTCCTACAGGTTGATGCGGTCGGTCAGCATCCTGGAACTCTGCCTGCTGGGTTTCCTCTGCATTAGCATGAATGCGCTGCGGCTCTCGATTCGCGACATGGCCTTTGGCATTGCTCTTGGCTTTGGCCTGCTGTCAGCCAGCGATTTCATTCTGTCTTCCTTTGTCTCGAAGAACACGAGGATGACCGATCCGGTGCAATTCGTTTCGGAGGGTCTCATTCTCGCCACCCTGGGCATGTGGGTTGCCTATTGCGCGTTGCCGGAGCCGGCGCGCGCGCCGGTGCTGATGCCGGCCAACTCCATTCTCTTTCGCTGGAATGAGATTGCCTCCGCTCTGGGACACACCGGGACGCAGGTCGCCGTGCAGCAGCCAGCCAGTGGCTTCTTTTTGACCGATGTCGAGAGAGCGGTGGAGAAGGTGCTCACGCAGAACCTGAATCGCCGCGAGTCGGAGACGTAGAAGCAGGTAGTAGGGAATAGGGAATAGAAAAGCAGGAAAGGGCCACGGCGATGCCGTGGCCTTTTTGCGTGAGACCGAGTCGAAGCTACTCGGCTGCGATCGGTTCAATCGAGGCGAAGCGGCCGCGGTTGCCGTGGTCGCTGAACTTCACCCGCCCGGTGACCTTGGCGAAGAGCGTATCGTCTGAGCCGATGCCGACGTTGACGCCCGGCTTGATGCGGGTGCCACGCTGGCGCATGATGATCGAGCCGCCGGTAATCAGCTCGCCGCCAAAGGCCTTGACGCCCAGCCGCTGCGCATTGGAATCGCGTCCGTTTGTGGAGCTGCCTCCACCCTTTTTATGTGCCATTGCCGAATCCCCTATTCCAGCTTTCAGCTATCAGCTTTCAGCCTTCGGTTGTGCCCGCTTGGGGCAATGCTCTTCGTTCCCGTGATGGACAAGCTGAAAGCCGAAGGCTGACAGCTCCGTCCTGCTAGGCGGCGGTGTAGGTCACGCCGTCGGCCTCGATGGCCTTGATGCGCACCTCGGTAAAGTTCTGCCGATGCCCCTGCAGCTTCTTGTACTGCTTCTTGCGTTTCAGGTGGAAGACCAGGATCTTCTCTCCGCGGCCCTGGCCCATCACTTCGGCGATCACCTTTGCGACGGCCGGCTTGGTCACGGTTCCCGGATCGTCCGAGATGGCCAAAACGTCGCTGAACTCGACAAAATGAGAGTCGGACTCCACGCTTTCAATCTTCAAAACGTCGCCAGGCGCGACCCGATATTGCTTGCCACCAGTGCGAATAACCGCGTACATAAATCCTCCAGCGCAACTCCGGCTCGACCGGTGCGCGCGTCAAAAAAGTAGCTCGGGCGGAAACTTCCGTGCCGCGGTACGCTCAAGCCCTGCGATGTTCGGGCGAGCGTCTGGCTCCACGGCCACAGGCAGGAATCGCCAAACTAGAATAGTGTACCGGGTTTGCGGGGCGGAGGTCAATCCGCGCTGGACGAGGTACATTCCGTGCTTGCCGGTCACAAGCGGCGCGGACCCGGCAGCGTACGTCCCCAACGCTGACCCGCCTGCTGAATGAGGAAGACAGCCAGCAGGGTAATCAGCGGCTCCAGAGGGTGGCGGAAGCGGGCGTGCGCGGTGGTGATGTAATAAACCGCCGGCAGCAGCAGGAAGGCCGCGGCAAACAGGCCCGCGCCCGGAACGCGCCGCTTGAGAGCCAGCGCCAGTCCGAGCAGCCCGGCCAGTGAGGTGAAGCGGTAGTTCAGCCCCCGGCCGAAGCTGGCCAGCGGGCTGATGTCGGCGTTCGGAACGCCGAACCAGAAAAAGTAAATGCGCGCCAGGCAAAGCCGGGCAAAGCGGGGCGGATCGGCATGAATGGCTTGTTTGGCCAGATCGCCTCGCCAAGCGGTATAGCGCAGTTCGCCCATCTGCCGGTAGAGCTCGAATTGCTTCGGATTCTTTGTGGGGTGGTCATAGAGCATGAGAACCCCGGTCGCCCCAGGGCCGTTGCCCAGGTAAAGTTCCGCCCCAAAATTCGTCCTGAAGGGCACGAACTGATGAAAGACCTGCTGGTTTCTCCAGCTCCATGGGGCAATTACGGCGACAAAAAGCAGCCCGGCGGCAATCGCCTTGGGCAGGTGCGTGAGCCAGGCTTTGCCGCTGCGCGCGAGCATCCAGACGCCGCAAACCGGCAAAAAGAGCAGCAGCCCAGGATTGGAGAGCCCGATCAGTCCCCAGACAAGGCCAAAGCCGAGCCAGCGGGTCCATGTGGGGCCGTCGGCCGCAAGAGGGCAAGACGCGCCGCCGGCGGTGGCCCTTACGCAAGCAACCCGCAGAGCAATCACCAGCGCCAGTTGGAAGAGGAACGCGGTCAGCGTCGTCTCCCACATCCACTTCACGCAATACTGCATCGCGGCCGGATAGAGCGCCCAGAGCCATGCCGACCAGCGCGCTGTGCGCGGGCCAAAGCAGCGTTCGCCCGTCTCCCAGATCAAGGGGATCGTCAGCGCGTTGAGCAGGCTGTCAAAGACAAGAATCGCCCATGCCGAGAGCGTGGAATAGACCCCGAAGACCTTGAAGATGCCGCATAGGACGAGCGGAAAGAGCGGCGTGACCCAGGCGGTCGGCCCGGAGGGGCCAAGAAACGGATCGGAGTAGCCGCGGCCTGTGGCCAGCGCGCGGGCGATGCGGCCCATCTCCGCGCCAAAGTGGAAGTGGTCCATATCGGGATTCAGCCTGTAGTAGCGGCCCAGGGCGATGACCGCGAGGCGCACCGCCAGCGCCAGCCAGCAGATGCGCCACGGGCCCCACGATCCGGCGGCCGCGGCAAACCGCGCGAGGCGGGTTTGCGCCGCGTGTTCTGGTGCGGGGCGCGTTGAGGGCTCGGTCATGGAATCCAATCGAATCGGCGCGGGAAACCCGCTTGCGTCGCGCACATTGTTGTCGGGCGTGCCGGTTTCGCCTCCATCATAGCAGCGCGCGGGAAGGCGTTCGATTCGGTCACTCGAAGGGCAGGTGGCCCCGGTCTCATGCAGCATTTTATCCAGTTGAGGGTGCCCCCGGTCCCCAAAAGCGCTTTTGGGGACCGGGGAGGAGAAGCCTAACTGCCGGTAGCGCTTCCACTCGGGCAGTTGCCAACCTCTTTAGCGGGCTGTCCACTCGGATTTGATCTCTACGATTCCGCGCATACCAGTCTGAGAGTGGCGCAGAGTACGCGAAGGATGGGACACCCAGATATCGGAGCCAAGGCTGGGGAACCCGTCGGATTCTCAGTGCCCTCAAGGCTGCGAATGGTCGTTGCGCTGGCTGGTCTGAGGCCCCACGCAAAGCCTGCCTTGAACAAAGTCGAAAGATGTTTGCAGATAATTAACTCCCGTTGGCGGACAATAAAAATAGTCATCAGAGCAGGGCCTTACTGACCCCTGATCTCTTACCACTGAAAAGGAGCTTCCATGCGCAACATTACCGTAGCCGTTCCCGACGATGTCTATACCCGTGCGCGGGTCTGGGCAGCCCAGCGCGACATCTCGGTCTCCGCCGTCGTCAAGTATCTCCTCGACACCCTCCCCGGTATCCAGCGCGCCGGCAAAGCCTTCCCAACCAAAGACTTAAGACAAGCCGGCGCCGCCCCAGCCGCCAACAGCTAACGCCGCGGGCGTTTTTTTCATGTTTTTGCCGGTGAATATGTGGATCTACCTTTAACCAATTCAAAATAAAAGACTTGCAAGAGACCCTCTCACGGATTCACGCAATCGGTGAATTCGCGAATCGGTGGAGCAGTCGATAAAGTATTGAAAATAAACATCTTCCACCTCACAGTTTCACGGTCCACAGAAACGGTGAAACCGTGCCACTGTGAAATCTTCGGCCCGCAGCCCTGCGCCTCGCTCCGCGCCCCTAAGTCAGTACCGGCAGCGTCGGCATCTCGCCCAGCGCCTTGGCTTCGGCCACCACCGCGTCGAGCTGCGAGAGAACTTCGTCCACCGTCATGGTGCATATTTCCCGCCGCGAATCGTAGCCCTCTTCGACCGATTGCTTCAGGAACCGGCCCGCGATCTGCGCGGCGAGTTGGTCGGTGATCACCTTTCCGGTCAACTGCTTCTGCCGGCCCCATGCCTCCAGCGGCAGAGCTACCCACAGCGCCCGTCCGTTCACGTCAAAGCGAACGTCCACGGCGTCTGCGTGGCGCGTCGCGATGGCCACGAGAGTGCCTTTCCAGCGGCAGTGCAGCTCTTCCCCGCTCCACCGGTCCGTTACGCTAAAGTCTTCATACATGCTGTTAGCCTATCGTCCCCGCTGCCCCGACGGCAAGCCCGGACGGCAAGCCCGGTGGACGCCCCTGTCTGTGCGCTGATAGACTAACTGGGTTGCCGTTGCGGACCCTCACCCGAAGCGGTCCGCCTGGCAAGTCGAGAGAAGAAGGACAAAAAGACAACCCGTGGACACTAGAACCCGTCAATCCCTGAAAAAGGACAAGTTTGCCCAGGCCACCGCTACCAGCATGAGCTGGCTCAGCGGTCATCGTTCCGGCGTTCTGCGCTGGGTTGTCGTTGGAGTTGCCGTTGTTGCGGCGGGCGCGGCCGCGCTGGTGTACTCGAGTTGGCGCTCGACTAAGGCAGACGCGGCTCTGGGAGCGGCTCTGGACATCTACAATGCGCAATTGGCTCAGCCCGGCGCGCCGCCTGTCAGCGGAGTGTACACGACAGCCGCAGATCGAACGAAGGCCGCGAATCAGAAGTTTGCCGCGGTAGCCCAGCAGTATGGCTGGCTGGCCGAGGGCGCCAAGGCCCATTATTTTGCCGGTGTCACCT
>JBEKPI010000015.1:0-32717 GCA_049520855.1 Occallatibacter sp. | reverse complement strand
CGCATCCACGCCCAGGCGGCTCTTGGTCCGCCGCGCCCGCACCGCCAGTCGAACGAGCAGGACGGTGATGACCCCAAAGGCCGTGCTGACCGCCCCGGCCACCCACGGACTAACCGCCATCTCCGGCACCGGCGCGGCCACCAGCGTCAACATTCCAAAGGCAAGGCAGACGATGCCGGCGATAGCCAGCGCCCCATGCCCGCCAAATTTAGCCTCCAGTAGCAGCAGGACCAGCGCGGCAAGCAGCAGCAGAACCGATGTGAATCGAATCGGCAGCAGATCAAGCCCAAAGATCGCCAGCAGCACCATCAGCGTGCCCAGCGCCCCCGGAACGATGGTGCCGGGAATGTTGAATTCCAGATAGATCAGCAGCGCGCCGCCCACTAAAAACAGCAAAGCGATGTTGGGGTCCACCAGCCAGCCGAGCAGCCCGTCGCGCAGCGTGGGCCGCAGGGTTTCGATCCGCGCCCCGGCCAGATGAAGCGTCAGTTTGCTGCCGTCCATGCGGGTGATCTCGCGCCCATCGAGCGCCCTCAGCAGCTCCCAGTCGTTCGAGGCGATCAGGTCGATCAGGTGCTGGTCGAGCGCCTCCTGCGCGGTGTAGGAGTGGGACGTGTGAACCGCCGCTTCGGCGGCCTCGGCGTTCCGGTTGCGCTTGGTTACATAGGAGCGCAGGAAGGCTTCTGCATCGTTTTCGATCTTCTGGTTCATCGTCGCGTCGGGCTGGCCACCGAATTCAAGTACCGGATGCGCCGCTCCGGCGTTCGTCCCAGGAGACATGGCGGCGATGTCGGCCGACTCCAGCAGGAAAAACCCCGCCGACCCGGCCCGCGCGCCCGCCGGGCTGACATAAACGATCACCGGAACCTTGGAGGAAAGGATCGCTCCGGCCATCGTGCGCGTCGAAGCCAGCAGTCCGCCCGGCGTGTCCAGTTCCACCAGCAGCGCGCGGGCGCCGTCCGAGTTCGCGCGCGCGATGGCCCGCTCCAACTCGCCCTGCGTAACTGGCTGAATGGTGTCGGAGAGGACAAACTTATCGACCAGCGGCTGCTGTGCGAGTGCCGTTGTGACCAACCCGCAGCCCGCAACCAAACTTACCAGAATTGCCAATCCGCACACGCGCTGAACCATGGCTTGCTCCTTTAGAACCCTGTCACGCTACTTCTTCTGCCCTTCCCTGGCCTCGATCTGCCCAAGCAACTCCTGGGCCGCTTGGCTTTGCGGAGCCAGCTTGAGGGCCTGCGCGACCTCCTGCTTTGCCTCGTCCAGCTTGTCTGCCGCAAGGTCCAGCTGAGCCATCTCCAGATACGCTTCCTCCGACGGCATCAGTTTCAGCGAGATCAATGCCTCGTCGCGCGCAGCGTTGGCGTCGCCAGTGCGCTCGCGCACCTCGGCCAGGCCGGCGTGGGCCTCGGCAACCCTGTCGTCGGCCGCCACAGCCAACTGATAAAGCCGCTCCGCCTCCAGCAGCAGGCCACGGTCCAGATACTCCTTTGCCTGTTCCGAGAGCTTTTGCGCGCGCTCGCGCGGAGGCAGCGCCGCCAGCCGCGAAGCCTGCATCTGGTCCAGCATCACCGCCACCTGCCGAAAAGCCACCGCGTCAAAGCCGCGCTCGATGCGCTCCAGCGGATCGGCGTCAGCCTCGGCCTCCGCCTCAAACTCTCCAGCGTCCCCCACCACTCCCGAATCGCCCGTGCTATCAGCCGCCCCGGCGACCAGCGCCTTCGCCGTTCCTGTCTTGGCAGTTCCAGTCTTGGCAATTCTGGGCTTGCTCACGCCCGTCCACGCCTTCTGGACCGCCTCGGCCTCCCTGTCGTTGGGACTCAACCTCAGGCACTGCGCCAGTTCCGTCAAGGCTTCGGCCGTGTCGCCGTGTCGCTTGAGGCTGATGGCCAGGTTGTAGTGGTAATCGGCGACATTCGGATCGGAAGCCGCCGCCTGGCGAAAATACGGAATCCCATCCTTGCCCTGCCGCGCCAGCGCAACCCCCCGATTGCTCAGAACCTCGGCCAGCGGAAGCTCCCGCGCCACGCCGGCAAATGCCTCCTCGGCGCGCGAGTAGTCCCCGGAAAACAGCAGCGAGAGGCCGCGGTAGAAGCCGGCCTCGAGAGCGTCGGCGTCGTTGCCCCGCACCTTGGCGAAGGCCGCCGCCGCCTGCTCGTACTGCTGGCCGGCGTAGTCCTCGCGCCCCAGCGCCATCCACGCGGGGCTGAACTCCGGGCTGAGAAGCACCGCCGAATTCAGATGCCGCAGCCGCTCCGCCTGGTCCGGCTCGGTGATGCCGCGAATGTACTGCTCGAAGGCATCCAGCCGCTGTCCGGCGCTGGCGGCCTTGAAGGTATCCTCGGAGCCGGTGAAGCCAGGGTCGAGCTGCCGGGTCAGTTGCCAGGCCAGCGAATCGAATACCGAGATCAGTTCGCGCATCTCGCCGCGCGCGGTGACCTGCTGGCTGATGCGCAGATGAGGCACATCCACCAGGCGCGCCTCGGCAATAATGCCGGCGCCGTCGGTCACATAGCTGCCGACGATGATCGCATCGGCGTCCAGCGTCTCGGCCAGCTTCAGCGAACTGGCGCGCGAGGGATGAAAACCCTGCGGCAGGCCCAGATGATCCAGCGCATACATGCGATCCGTCCGGCTCATCGGGGCAAATCCCGCCGAGGCAAACCGGCTGCTCAGAATCTCCGCCGAGGCCTCGCGAATCCACTCCAGGCTGGGCTGTCCCGTGCGGTTGTCAAACGGAAGCACCAGCAGGATGCGTCCCCCCCCAGCACCCGTTGCCGGGCTGGTCTCCGCGCCCGTCTGGGCACGAGCCAATCCCGCGATGCACAAGGCCGCCGCAAGACACCATCCCAGATGGGCGGCCACTTGCCCTGCCCGGCCTGAACGAGATGAAGAAGATAGATGCACAACAGGCTGATTATAGGCGTTGCGCCTTCTGGGTGGCGGGTCGGGCGGGCCTGGACCCTGCTGTATCGCCAGCTCGTCCGCATTTGGAACTTCTAAACAATTAGACAAAAGTAACCTTTTCAACCAATAACTCTTGACGATCTCTTAACCAGGCGGCTTGTACCACCGTTGCTCTCGAAATCGCCGTTCCCATGCCGATTTCTTGCTGCACGCGGACAATCGAGCCGGCAAAGTCGAGAGGCAGAAGGCATCGCGTCTCGTTGGTGAGTTCTAATGCAAAGCGGCTATTCTTTCATGCGAGGTTTGACCGTTATCCTTCCGGTGGCCCTGACATTCGTCTTGATACCGGCATCTTCTTCAGAGACCCTCATCGGCGCCGGCCGGTCTCCGGTTTCGGCGCTTCCCGCCAACGCTGAGGCCAGCCTTGATCCGCCGGTCATCACCAGCCTTAATCCGACCGAGGCAGTTGCCGGCGGCGTTGCTCTCACGCTGACCATCGACGGCGCGAACTTTACCTCGACCGCTGCCGCGTACTGGGACGCGACCGCGCTGAAGACGACGTATGTGAGCGCCACGCAACTGACGGCCGAACTCCCCGCCGGCCTGATCGCCAGAGCCGCCACGGCCAGCGTAACGATCACAACCATCCACGGAACTTCCTATGGCGTCACGCTCACCGTCAACCCTCAGCCTTCGATCGTCAGCCTGAGTCCGGTCTCGCCCTCCGCAACCGGCGGCACCGTCAAGCTGGCCGACCGCAGCTCCAATGACCTCTCATCCGCGCTCCCCAAGCCTTCGCCAGCCTCGAACGTGCCGGGCGCTATCCCGTCCGGTTCCGCGTTTTCGGTCAGTCCGCCCGCGCCTCCGGCCGCCGGCCTGAGTCCGGCTGCGGCCTCCACGGGCAGCGCTTCCGCCCCTCTGCCTGCCGCCAGCACAAACTCCGCCTCAACCGCAACTTCCAGCCCTTCCAGCCTGGCATCCGCTTCGCTCGCCACGAACTTCGTAGCTGCCATCTCCTCCGGAGCTCAGCTCTCCGCCAATCTAACCCCGCCCACCATTGCCAGCTTGAGTCCCACCGCGGTTACGGCCGGGGCCGGAGCTTTTACTCTCACCATCAGCGGCGCCAACTTTGTCCAGGGCGCCGGGATGACCGTTGTGAGGTGGAACAACACTGCGCTCACGACCAGCTACGTTAGTTCCACCCAACTCACGGCAGCTGTCCCCGCCAGTCTGGTCGCTGGAGTCTACTCCGGGCCATACACCGCCAGCGTCACGGTCGTCACCGCCAACGGAATCTCATCCGGTGTGTACTTCACCATCAACCCGCCGCTGCCAGTTCTTACCCGCCCGCTGTTCCCAGCCGCGGTCCCCGCCGGCTATGGAAGCTTTGTGCTGACCATCTACGGCGCGAACTTCACCGCGTCCCCGACTGTCTATTGGGGAAACACGCCACTGGCGACCTGGGGACAATACAACAACGTCATGGCGACGGTTCCTGCAAGCCTGGTTGCAACTCCCGGCACGGTCAGCGTAACGGTGGCGACCGCCAGCGCCGGAACGTCGGCTCCGGCCACCTTCACCATCCAGCAGCAATCGCCCGTTATCGCCAGCTTGAGTCCAGCTTCGGCCGCAGCCGGTGGCGCCGCATTCACACTGACCGTCAACGGGTCCAATTTCCTCTCCGGCTCCTACGTCCTATTCAATTCCACGTGGCTGTATGCAACCTTCATCAGCACCACGCAGATGAAGGTACTCGTCCCTGCCAGCCTGATTGCCACCTCTGGCGTGGTCAGCGTGAATGTCTACGTTTATAGCAGCAGCGGCGGCAGTGGATTTTATTCGAAAGCGACCCTCTTCCCCATCAATCCATCGCCACCCTTTCTCGCCACCATCAGTCCTGTGTCAACCACCGCTGGAAGCGCCGGATTCATGCTGAACATTACCGGTACGGCCTTCACCCCGGACGCGGTTGTTCTATGGGGCGCAATCTCTCTGGGCACCATCTACCTCAGCCCATCGCAACTGACGGCCTCTGTCCCCCCCAGTCTGATCGAGTTCTCCGGCTCGGCCAGCGTCACAGTTACCTCTGCGGCCGGCACATCGGCGCTGGCCACCTTCACCATCAACCCCGCGCCGCCGTCCATCAGCGGCCTCAGCCCCGCTTTGGCTACGGCGGGCGGCGCGGGGTTCACGCTGACCATCAACGGAGCCTACTTTACGCCGGCCACGACCTCCAAGTGGGGATCCACTCCTCTTGCGACAACCTATATCAACTCAACCCAGTTGGCCGCCGCCGTGCCCGCCACGCTGATCGCCAGCCCCGGCACAGCCACTATTACCGTCACCACAGCGGTTGGAACATCGGCTCCGGCTACCCTGGCCATCGTTGTCAATCCGCCGCTCAACATCACCACCACCACGCTGCCCTCCGCAACCGCCGGCGCAGCCTACGCCGGTCAGATCAATGTCACCGGCGGCGCGCCCGGATACGCCTGGACGGTCACCGGTCTGCCCTCCAGCCTCTCCTATTTCAATACCAGCGGAGGCACGCTCACCATCGCCGGCACGCCCGCCTCGCCTGGCCCGGTCAACTTCCAGGTCTCCGTCGAGGACACCTCCGGTGTCACCGCCGGGCCGGCCGCCTACACCATCAACGTCGCCCCCGGCCCCAACAGCGCCAACAACGCCAGCCTCAACGGCAGTTATACCTGCCTCTTCCAGGGCTTCTTCGACGATGACGGCTCCCGCTGGGCCACCCTCGCCAGCTTCCAGGCGGACGGTCAGGGAAACCTCTTGAGCGGCGTTTTCGACACCAACAGCCACGACATCGGCTCGGCCTCGGGCACTATGATAGGAAGCTACAACATCGGCGCCGACAACAACGGTTTTGCCACGGTTGACACCGTTCTGACCAACGGCGCAGCCGGAATCCAATCGACGCAGTGGGCCATTGCGCTCACCAGCGCCGCCCAGCCGGCGCTAGAGTTCCGCATGGTCGAGAGCGACGATCTGGGCGCATTGCCCTCCTACCAGCAAGGGACGGCCAACTGCTACTTCGCCAATACCAGCGCCTTTGCCGCCGCCTCCATCACCGGCCAGAGCTTCGTCTTCGGCCTCGACGGCGAAGACAATAGCGGCAATCTCAAGGCAACGGCAGGCCTCCTCAACGCCTCCGCCGGAAGCCCCGCCAGCGGCAATCTCGACATCGCGGACGGCGGCAGCGCCGCCGTCCAGACCACCCCCTTCACCGCAACCTACACCGCCCCGGACCCCGTCGCGGGCCGCTTCACCGTCGCCCTCAACGGCGCCGGCAGCTCCACCGGCTTCGCCGTCTACATCGTCGACGCCAACCGCATGTTCATCCTCGATAACACCTCCGACGACGGCGAGCAGGCCGGCAACATGCGCGCCCAGCGGCAAACTTCCTACTCCGGCGCGAATCTCGCCGGTCCCTTCGTCCTCTCCACGCGCGGCGCGGAATTCAGCGACGGCGCAGGCACGCCCTCCGGTTTTTACGCCAATTTGCTGGTAGGCGCGGGCGACGGCAGCGGCAACATCGCAATCAATCAGAGCTACTCCAACGACGATGGCGCGTACTCGGCCGGCAGCTTGAACGGCGGCCCCACCGCTCTCGTCTTCGACCCCAACAATCCCGGCCGCGCCACATTCCCATCGGCCGCCGGCACAACCTACCTTTATCTCTTTGGCAACACAAGCGCCTTCGAGATGAACGTCAACGCCAATGGCTCATTCGACACCGGGTGGCTCGAGGCCCAGACGCAGACTGCCTTCACCGACGCGGCCCTGGCCGGCAGTTACCTCTCCGGCGAATTGCCTCTGTTGAATCCCGAGTCGGACGGCACGGTGGGCGAGTACATCCTGCCCGGCAACGGAACCATCCAGGGCGGTGTCAATATCGCGGGCCAGGGGGATCTGTCCTGGGATCAGCCGCTCAGCACCACCTACGCCTGGGATGCGACGGTCCCCGGCACAGGAACCTTCCTCGTCGCCGATGGCCCGCAGGGAGCAGCTAGCTGCGCGGTCGTCACCGCAGCCAAATTCGCCTGCATTGCACAGACCGACCCGGCGCCGAGCATTGGCTTGATGCAGCAGTAGAGATAACAGCGAGCAGAGGTCAGGGAAGGTTTCGGGACACTCGTGGGAGACACCGATTGCGCGGTTGGCGGCTCACAGTTTTACTGCTTTACAGTTTCTGTGGGCTGTGAAACTGTGAGGTGGAAGTGGTTTATTTTGAAAACTTTAAGGGTTGCTCCACCGATTCACTGATTTGCGGTTTCCGTGCTTCCGTGAAGAGGGTGCTTGCAAGTGTTTGATTTTAATATGGTTAACGATAGCTCCACAGATTCACAGGCAAAAACGAGAAAAAAACGGGGCCGGGAGTGGAGAATTTGCTGGTATTCAGCACATTCCGCTGAAGTTGCGGCGGATTCATGGCTCCAGATGACGGTTCGACAGGGCGGGTTTTGGCCGGGTTGCGCATGGGTTCCTCTCGGAGAACAGGGAATAGGGAGTAGGGAGTAGCGGTCAATAAAGCCCCATCCTGCTGACTATTTTTATTGTGAGCCAACGGGCGGTAATTATCTGCAAAAAAATCGGGAGGGCGGAGTGGGATTTTTTGTTGTGTGCCGTGCTGGGGTTCGTGGTCTCTCGACAGAGATCAAGGGTCAGAGATCAGAGATCAGAAAACACGCCGGTTGATGTTCGTGGTCTCCCCGGTCTGAAAATCCAGACCGGGGCCACCCGCCGGGCATTGTCGAGGATGAAGAACTACTCGGTCACCGTAATCGTGATCTTGTTGGAGGTCACAACATCCTTCTTCGGATCGTCCGAGATGTGTCGCGAAAGCTGAACCTCATATTCTCCGGGAGAAGTGAGATCAAACAATTTATTAAGATCTACTCCTTCCTCAAATTTTCCTCCCGGCTTTATCCAATCTGTCACCATGCTCCCAAACTGTACTGCATTCGCTCTTGCTGCGCGGCCATATTCCGTCTCTGGCGCATCCTTGCCGTTAGTATCATGAACCTGGACGGCGTAAAACCACTCCGCCTCTTCTGAACTCGCTGATCCACTGACAGTAAGCGTCTTATCGGATACATTGGTCAGCGCAACGTGAACGAGCATCTTTTCGCCGGCATGAAAGGGCTGATGAGATGCGCTGATGGTGATAGTAAATGGCGGACTGTTTTCGCCCGTTGCAGCGACAAATCCGGGCATAGTCGCAAACGCGACTAGCACAAGAGTAATATTCCTCAGAAATCTCATCGGTCGAACTCCTTCTGGCCTGAAGCCCTTTTTGTTAACGTTCGTATGAGTGGATGCATGGACTTGGCTTTGGTGGAACGTAGACCTCGCTCCATTGCGGGTAGGTAGGGTTCGGCGCAAATGGCCCGGCTGCTCCCACGCTCCCACTATCATCTTTGATCGACCATGTTTTCATGCTCTTGTCCCGTACGGCATCGCCAAACCATCCCCAGCCGACGGAGCCAAGCGGGACGGGGATCGAATCGGAAGTTCCTGTCGATTTCCAGAGTAGGTACATCGTAGCGCCAAATGAATACGTCACTTCTGAGTCTTCAGCAAAGAGAAGGGCACCCGGGCTGTCGTCTGCGGAATTGGGTGACCCTTGGAGCGAAGGATACGGGTAGCCCTTGTCCAGTCCAGACCCATTGATCTGACAGGAGCCTCCGCTAACGTAATGGTATTCCACATTCAGCTTGCTGAGCAGTTGCGCAAAGGAGAACTTGCCAGGGGGAGAGGATGAATCGTCCGAAGCGGTGAACACGATGCCTTCAATATCCATCAACGGATTGCCGATTTCGAGCTTAGGGCCGATGGCGATCACAACGCCAGCTAGAGGGCCATCTCCTGAGCATCCTGGTGCGGTTATGAACCCCCCACACGTAAACAAATTCGTAAAGGTGGGCCCGCCTACGTTGAAGGTCGCGGTTGCCTTTGTCGTTTTGGGGCAAATCTCTCTTCCACTCGGGACTTTTGCGCAATAGGTGTAGTTTGCGTTGAGGCCGTTGTTTGGGACGAGCCAGTAAAAGGTTGCGTCGGGCTTGTCGAGGACTGCGTCGTCTGTTGTAAATCCACTGTTCCCGGCGGGCTCATTCAGGTTGCCGATATTGGTGGGGTCGATTTGCCATGCGCTCTTGGAGATGGTGAATCCTGCTGCCAGCGGAGTTTTCGGCTCCGCCTTCAGTTCGATCTTCTGGCCTACCACGGCTGATTGGGTGGTTCCGCTGATGTCCGAGCCATTCCACTCAATTTTTGCAGGCGGGAGCCCATTAATCTGAGCGGCGGCTGTTCCCGTGTTGGGAGCGGTGCCCGCCGTGACGGTTGCCGGCTCGGTTGGATCGTCGTCATCAGGCTTTACTGTGACTTTGATCTCGGTTTTGTTGTTGACCCTGATGTTGGATACTGTAACGTTTCCTGTACTCGCGGTTACGGCGACCTGGGTCACGGGACAGCCGGTCTTGGCCGCATCGTCCTTGGTGACGAAGTTGGTTCCTGTTATTTCAACATCCTTGTAGGTTTCTCCCGCAAGCCAGGTGCTGGGAGTTACGGTAGTGACGGTTGGGGTGGGACAGCCGGTAATCTGCACCGCATAAGTAGCGGAGCTGTTCGTATTCGCAGGACAGGCGCTTGAGTTGGCGCTGGCTGTTTGCCGAATCACGAAGACGCTCACGTAATCCACCGTGACGCAGGCCGTCTGAGCGGGATCGCTGGCCGCGGGCGTAACGGTGGCCGTGATCTCCGTTGCGCTTACGTAGGAAACATTGGACAGGGTCACGGATCCGGTATTCGTCAAGGTCACGCTGGTATTGCCTTGTACGCAAGACGGGTTATACGGGGTGGAGCCGAGGAACCCGGTTCCCGAGATGATGATGTTGTAGGTCTGGCCCGCTGCCCAGGTGCTGGGCGTGACCGAGGTAATGGTTAGCGAACTGGGGCACGGCGTTTGTGCGTGGCAGAGTGCTGAGGAAAGCAACAGGAAAAGCATGGCGGCGCAGAGGAGCGGCGCTGCAACTGGCTTGACCGACATGCCCAAGGGCGTGCGCACGGGTGCGGTCCTTTCTGGATTAGCTACGGCTTGGGCCCGGAAAGTGGATTGAGGGAATTGTAGCCCGTCTTGCGGGAAATAGCATTACGAAAATTGAGGGTACTATGGCAACTCTTGGGGGCGGGGCGGGGATGGGTGCGGAGTTTGGTTCGCTTGAATGAAATGCGGCGAGTTGGCGCCCGCTGACGCGGGGGTTGGCGAGTTAGCAGGTTGGCGGGGCGGTGGGTTTTGACTGCGGCTTCGCCTCGCGGGTCGATTTCTGAAGACCTGTGGATGGGCTGTGCGCGACCTGAACGGGCTGCGGAAAAAGGCTGGTCTCGGAGCAGAATTCCCTAATAAGTATGCCTCAGGGTCTAAAGCCAGCGTTTATTTTGTTCCGTTTACGGCACGGCTGAAGTCGCGCCCTGATACAAAGCGGACTCAATATCGAGTTTTTTCGCAGCCAGTCAAGCCCCTGAAAGCATGCCCTCATTCATTGGGCTTAAGCCCTCTGCTCCCTCCGGGATCCTCGATCCGCAACAGCGCTCGGTCATGCTCTACTGCGCGCCCTGCTTGAGAATCTGGTCGGCAAGGTAGTTGTGGATCTTGGCTGCGTCGTGGAGCACTTCGAAATAGGCGTTCTGCAGCAGTTGAGTGTGGTTATCGCGGAGGCCCTGGCGGATGACCTGCTGCACGCGGGGGTCATTCAATTCGCGCTGGCCGGCAGGTTCTCGCGAGATCAGCTTGTAGATGGCATAGCCGATGACCTGGTGCGCGGGACCGGCGTCAGCATAGACGGGAAGAACGTCGGTGATTTCTCCCGGCTTGAGCTTGCCGATGGCGTTGTAGACATCCGCATCGCTGCGCAACTGGGTCTCGGGCAAGAAGCCCATGTCGCCGCCGTTGGAGGCGGTGTTGGGATTCTCGGAGAAGTTCATGGCCAGGGCGCCGAAGTCTTCGCCGCTCTCCAGGCGGTTGTGCAGCGCAAGAATCTTCTTCTTGGCATCGGCGTCGCCGGAGGCCTTGTTGTTTTGCAGGTTGCCGGCTTGCTTGGCGGGTCCGCTGGTGACCGCGATCTGCGCCAGGTGGTACTGCGGCTCGATCAGGTTGAACTCCGACTTGTGGGCGGTGTAGTAGCTGCCGATTTCGGCGTCGGTGATGTTGATCTTGGACTCGATCTCTTTGTTCAGCAGCTTGGTCTTGGTCAACTGGCGGCGCAGTTCGCGCTTGTAGTCGTCAAGGGTAATGTTGTGCGCCTGGAGCTGCTTGTCCCACTCCTCTTGCGTGAAGGGCGCCTTCATCTCCGTCAACTTAGCGTTCACGTCCTCGTCGCTGGCGGCCAGGTTGAGCTTGGCGGCGCGCTGCCAGAGGATTTCGTCGTCGATCATCTTGTCCAGGATATTGAGGCGGACAATGTCGGCCTGCTCAGCGGATGACTTCTGCCGGTTATCGCTCTCGCTGGCTTTGTAATACTTTTCCAGATCAGAACGCAGAATATCCTTGCCGTTGACGGTCGCCATCACGTCGGGCGAGGGAGAGCGGTTACACGCGCTGAGGGCGCCCAACAGGGTTCCGGCCCCTAGAGCGACAACAACCAAACGGTAAGAATTGCGGCAAAAAGTATTGATTTCCAACCTGATCTCTCCTGTGGGGGACGCGCAAGCCCCCGGCAATCGGCGCAGGCCCTGGCAATCGGCGCAAGCCCCTGGGAATCAAGGATAAATCCTGAAGCCGATGGGGCGATAGGCAATTTCACCAGTTCTATCGCCAACCGGCTATCCGCCGCTCATCGGGCGGCAAAAACGAAGAAGCGAGAACCGGGCGGCTACTTTCCGGCTCCCGAAGTCTGGGCAGCCGCGGTCGCGGCCGGCTCGGCGGGCGGCTCCACTCCGTCGGCGCGCAAAGCGCGATCGATCATCTGCCAAAAATTGGGCTGGGGCATGGCGCCGCCGACGCGGGCGCCATCCACAAACAGCACGGGGGCTCCTTCAATCTCCAACGATTCCGCCTCTTTGACCGAAGCCTGCACCTCGGTCTCGTCCTGCTTGGCAAGGCAGGCGTCGAGACTGGCCGAATCGAGTTTGGCCAGGGTCGCCTCTTGACGGGCAATCCGGTCCAGGGTGGCGAAACTCGCGGCCTTGTCTCGATTTTCACCGTTGACCTCCTGGCCGTGGGCATGCACGTAATCCACGTAGGCCCAGTAGACATCGCCGCTTTGCGCCGCAAGGCAGTTGGCGTCCACCGCCGCGTGCATCGCCCAGGGGTGCAATTCCGTGAGCGGATTGTCCTTGTAAATGAACCGCACCTTGTCCTTGTAGCGCTCCAGGGTGGCGGGAAAGAGCGTCTGATGCATCATCGCGCAGTAAGGACACTGAAGATCGTCGTAAGTGATGACCGTGACCGGGGCCGCGGGATTGCCGCGAATAGGGCGGCCCGCTACATTGAAGAGCGGATACGTGGCCAGGTTGTAAGAATTCAGGCGGGCCAGCGTCTTGCCGTCGGTTGAGATCATGTAATCGACCACCTGGGTTCGAGTGCCGTTGGAGAGCGTGATGGGCAACGAGTCATAGCCGGGAATCTGGCTTGGCTTGCGGGCTCCGGGGGTCACGGTGTACTCCTGGGGGACGCTGAGCTGGGCGCGGACGATGACCGCGATCTCGTGGTTGAAATTCGGGTCCGCCGGCGGCGGAGTCGTTTGGGCCTTGCAGCCCACGGCCAGGCTCACCGTGAGCAGGCCAGCCAAAAAGTGAGTGTGTGACAAAGGAAAACCCTCTGAGAAAAGGATACTCCAGCCAAGCCGGAGTCGCGCCACGCCTGCGCATTGGACGCAGGCGGACGCGCAAGGCAAACGCGCCCGCGGGCTTAATTATGGGAATGATCCCTTTGACTCCCGTTTCCTTACTTTCTTCCAACGTCGATAACCGGCGAAGCTCCACCGCCGATAAAGAACGTGCAAGTTGTCCCATGAGCGCACACATCCCGCTGCATCTTGATCCTTTCCAGTTGCAGGAACTGGTCCGGGGAAAGCTGCATGGCTTCGCGGTATGCGTTATCGGCCGCGGCTCTGCTCTGCTCAGCCGCTTTGCGCTGGTCCTCGGCGAGTTTCGTCTGCTGTTCGGTAATAGCCCGCTGCTCCTGAGCGGCTGTTTCGATTCTCTGGTTCTTGATGGCGTCCGGAGGGTTTACGCGCCCGACGTTGATTGCCGAGAAGAGAATCGGCACTCCGGTTTGCTCGACAATCTGAATTGCGGCCGTTGACACTTCTTTCCCAACGGCATCCGCCGCGGTTTGCGAGATCGCCATCTCCTGCATATCCCTCTTCTTCACAGCATCCCGAACCGCCGTCCGTAACGGCTGGTCCACCGTGCGCTGCCAGAATCCCCAGTTTCCTCTATCGTCCACATCGGCCCCGTATTTGCTCACGAGCTTCACTGGATCGATGATCGTAAACGTAGCGACAACGTGGAAGTTGACCGGAACGCCGCTGCTGGTCATCATGTCGTCGAATTCCATATCGACGCGCTGGGGGAGCATGTTGACATCGACGGCCGTGCTGGTCAAAGCTCCAAACTCTCTCCCTGGTTGGACAGGAGTTTGGTCCACGCCGCCATGGCCGAAGAGAATAGGCTTTTCCACCCATACCGCTTCATGGCCCGCATCGGGCGCGGCTACGCTGCACCCCGCTATCCCGAAAAGGAGCGCAGTAGTAAATACCAAAGCAAGAATCTTTTTCATCGCTTCTGTTTCTCGAGTGCGACCCTATCCTCCGTCGCCGGTTGCGGGTTTGAGCACGGGAGTTCAAGGGATAATTCCCCTGACTATTGGGGGGTGTCGATGGGATGCTGCGACTGCTCGTAGAACTGGTTTTGCAGCTTGAGGCTCTCCTGGTCGGCCTTGATCGCCTTGATCGCCTCGGCGATCTGGCGCGACCAGGTCTTCTGATCGAACTCACCCAGTTCCTTGGTCGCCGCGCCGCCGTCGCCGGCATAGTGATTGGGGAATCGCGCATACCACCAGATGCCGGTGTACACATTTTCCGGCAGAGAGAGCCGTTTCTGGTCGGCGCCGGACTGCTGGCCGGCGCGGTCGAGGTGGACCAGATCGGGCCGCGCGACGAGCATGTGCGCTGTCTCCGTTTCGCCGCCGTGCATGTCCATCTGAGTCTTCAGAGCCGGGCGGCCCGGCACGTCAAGGTTCGGCAGCCCGAAGACGTACACCACGTAGTCGCGCGGGGTGGCCAATTGCGCTTGCCCAAAGAGCGGAAGAAGCGAGTTGTTGCCGCCGTGGCCATTGACGATGAGCACCTTTTTGCAGCCGTTGCGGGCCATCTCCTTGACCGTCTCCTGCAGCAGCGTCAGTTGCGTCGACAGGCTGTAGGCGACCGTTCCGGGCTGCTGCTGGGCCTCGAAGATCTGACCGAAATAGTACTCGGGAAAGACGACCGCATACTCCTGGTGGACCGCATTCATCACCGCGAAGCGGACATCGAGCAGGTCGGTGCCGATGGGCAGATGCGCTCCGTGCTTCTCGAGAATTCCGAAAGGCAGCACGCAAACCCCTTGCGACTGATGAATGGCCTCGATGAAGTCGGGTCCGGTAAGTTCTTCCCATTTCGCCGAGAGGCCAGCCTGCGAGAGGCACAACTCTGCCGAAAAGAAGAGTAGAAAGAGCAAGAGAATTAGGCTGCGTTTGGTTTTCATTTACATCCCCCTTGGAGCGTTTTCAGTTCAGGATTGGACCTGAATCAGCTCAAGCAGGCGATTATACAGCCGCTCCCGGCAGATGCGCGCGGGAGAACGGGACGGGCTTGCCGCTGAGCAGTCCGCGCCGGGACAGCGGCAAGCCCGGCGCTATTTTGTTCCCTCAGCCTGCGAGGCAATGTAGAGGTCCACGTTGGCCTTATCGACCAGCGCGGCGCCGGTATCGACAAAAGCCGGATAGGGCGCGAAGAGGTTGGCGCTATAGCCCTTGGTGAGCTGC
Organism: Occallatibacter sp.; assembly: GCA_049520855.1. Lineage (GTDB taxonomy): Bacteria > Acidobacteriota > Terriglobia > Terriglobales > Acidobacteriaceae > Telmatobacter. The sequence continues at coordinate 17,761 of JBEKPI010000015.1, read as the reverse complement.
GAGGGCGGCGAGTGGAAGACCTCGTCGAGCGCCTTCAGCCCGAGGTAAGCCATGGTGAAGGGCTTCTGCGCCACCGTCGAATCGATGGTTCCGGCATTGATGCCATCCATGGTGTCGGGATTTGCGTCCCAGGCAACGATGAGGCGGTCGGTCGCATTGGCCCGCTTGATCGCGTCGGCAACCGCTAAGCTCGACGCCGATTCAAGGCTGACAAAGGCGCTTACCTTCTTGTCGCCGGTCAGCACCATCGCTTCCTGCGTCCAATCGAAGGCCTTGCGGGTGTCGCCCTTGATGTCCACCACATCCACGATATGAATGTCGGGCCGCGCGGCAAAGACGTCTTTGAATCCCTGGAGACGCTCCTCGGTATTGGCCTGGCCCGCAAGCGTGAAGAAGACCACATTGCCTGCGCCGCCCAGCCTCTGAATCACACGCTGGCCGCCCAGCCGGCCGGCCTCGCGGTTATTGGTGCCGATGAAAAACAGCCTGCGGCTTCCGGGCGCATCCGAGTCCATGGTGATCACCGGAACCCCGGCGTTGATGGCCGCGTCGATCTCCGGCTGCAGCAGCGCAACGTCGGAGACGGAGATCAGGATTCCCGCCGGTTTGGCCGCGATCGCCTGATGCAGAGCGGCCAGCTCGGCCTGCGGATCGTGGCCGTCTGGTCCCGCTACCTTGGCGGTCACTTTGTACTCTGCCGCGGCGGTGTCGAATCCCGCCGCCGCCGTCTTCCAATAAGGCAGGGCCATGTCCGACGCAATCAGATAAAAGACTTCGCTGGACGAGTGCCTCTCGCATCCCGAGGTAGATAAAATCGCCAGCGCCAGCAAAGCCAACGCGCCGTTCTTGATCGCTTTCATGCTTGCCTCCCGATTGCCAAGTAGCCGCGGGCGCGCGGGCTTTTGCCGCCGCGTGAGCCCCTTCCGAATCTCCGGATGCCATAGTAGGCCCGTCATGCGGGCAATGTCCAGCGAGCAGCCTCTTGCGGATGTGTATAACCCGCACCGAGCGATGCGCGGCCAGCGCGGCCGCATCTCTCAGCGCGCCATTCCCGATTGCGGCAGAAGCGGAAAGGATGTGCAAAACCCGGAGGGCCGTTTGTCGATTTCAAGCCATGCATCGTAAAGTGTGAGTCGTGCGGTACGAATCCCAAGATGTGAACGGATGACGGACTCGAAGCCCAAGCCGGGGTCGCTCCCCCGTGGAATTGCCGTCCGCGCGGACGGCGAACTGACGCGCCGCGCGCACCTTGAGCCGCCGCATCCCTATCGAACGCCCTTTGCCCGCGACGGCGCGCGCGTGCTTCATGCGCGGGCCTTTCGCCGCCTGGCCGGCAAGACCCAGGTCTTCGCCCGCCTGCCAGCAGACTTGCCCTCGGACCACTTCCGCAGCCGCCTCACCCACACGTTGGAAGTGACCCAGATCGCCCGCACCACTGCCCACGCGCTGGGACTCAATGAGGAACTGGCCGAGGCGCTCGCTCTGGCTCACGATATCGGCCATCCGCCCTTTGGCCACGCCGGCGAAAAGGCCCTCGACGCATCTCTGCGCGGCTTTGGCCTGGGCTTTGACCACAACCTGCACGCCCTGCGCATCGTGACCTGGTTTGAGGAGCGCTATGCCGGCTTTCGCGGGCTGAACCTGACCCTGGCGGTACGCGAGGGCATCGTCAAGCACTCCCACGACTACTCCGCCGCGACGCACCCGGAGCTGGCGGAGTACTTCCTCGACCAGTTTCCGCCGCTCGAAGCCCAACTGATCGATCTGGCCGACGAGATCGCCTACCTGACCGCCGACCTCGACGACGGACTGGACTCCAACATTCTCACGCTGGGGCAGGTGCGCGAGGGCGTACCGCTCTTCCGCGGCTTCCACGACGCCGTGCTGCGCGATTATCCCGCCGCTCCGCCCAAGCTGGCTGCGTATGAGACGCTCAAGAGCGTTCTTAACGCTCTGGTCACGGATCTGATGGAAGAGGTGCAACGGCAGGTTGCCGCGCTGGGCGCTGAGACGCTGGAAGAGGTTCGCCGCGCGCCCCGCCGGCTGGCGGCGCTCAGCCCGGAGATTGAGGCCCAGCGCGCCGCGGCTAAAGAGTTTTTGTACGCCAACCTCTACTATTCGCCCGGCATCGAGGAGGCGCACGCCCACGCCGACGAGGTTGTCCAGGGATTGTTTGCCGCGCTCATCGCCGACCCCGGCCTGCTGCCCGAGGACCACCAGGCGCAGATTCCCGCCGAAGGCCTGGCCCGTACGGTGGCCGACTACATCGCGGGCATGACGGACAGCTACATTGAACAGGCGTGGGGAAAAGCAGGGAACAGGGACTAGGGACTAGGGAATAGGGAATAGAAAACGGGTTTCGACGTCGGGCTTAACTGCTATTGATGGGCCGCCCGCGCAGAAGGGCACGATTGAGCAGGGTTGCGCCATGAGCGAATCTCGATCCATCGATCTTCACGAATATACGGTGGCGGAGGCGATCGGGGCGTTTGTGCGCTTTTACAACGCTTGCCTGCGCAGCGGCTATCGCGGCCGGATCGAGGTCATCCACGGCTACGGCTCGATGGGAGTCGGCGGGAAGATTCGCACGGAGCTGCGCAAGTATCTGGAGGCCCATCGGGAGACCTTCGGCGAGTACCTTGCCGGAGAGAGCCTGCGCAATCCCGGCGTCACGATTCTTTACGTAAAGGAGACCCTGGCGCCAGGCCCGCGCGGCCATGGCTCCATGAATCCGGCGCAAGAGGCGATTCGGAGGTTTTGCAACACGCCGAAGAGTAAAGAGCAGATTCTGACCAAGCTCACGGGAAGGTTCGGCGATCGGGTGCTGGGCGCGGAGATTCGCAATATGGTCAACAGCGGCGCGCTCAGAGCGATACGGGGCGGCGATGGCACGGTGCTGTACAAAGGCCGGTCGGAGACCTAGCAAGTCTCCCCTGAATACAAGCTCTTTGGGTTCATTTCGCGGGAAGAAATTCAATCCGCGCCAGATCGTCCACGGCCTTGAAGTCGTAGTCGGCGGTCACCAGCACGTGATCGAGCGAGTCCATCGCTAATTCAATGGCATAGGAGTCTGCATTGGACATCTTGCGGTCTATGCGTAGCGCAGCCGCCCGCACGGCGCGCTCAGCGGTGGCGGGAACGACGCGGGATATAAGGGCCATTACCTGCTTCAGAATCCTATCCTGCTCCAATGCGCCGGTGCGTTTGCGCAGTTTTCCAGCGATCTCTCCCCACTGCACGGCAGGAATCTCTGCCTCCGCACTCCCTTGCAAACAAATCTGAAGGATGGCTTCCACGCGGTCAGCCCCCGCCTCATTGTCGATATGGCGAAGCATTGCAGATGCGTCCATGACAAAAACGGTCATTGTGTCGCCCTAAAATCCGTCCTTCGCCAATTCCCGTTCGCGTTCCTGCCGCCGCTCTTCGAGCAGCAGGTCGGTCATTGAGGGACCGCCCGCCAAGCATCCACGCAGCTCTTTGAGAATACGCAGCTTGGCCGCGAGAGTGTCCGGCTCCAGAATCAGACGCGCCCCCTCCTGCCGGACGGCGACCCGTGTCCCCGGCTCAATTCCCATCGCCTCGCGAAACGACACGGGAATCACCATCTGGCCCTTGCTGCTGACGGTAGTGAAAACTCTCTCCATGGCTTACATAGTATCACGGGTAAGATTATATTGAAAAGTAAGAAATAAGATTAAGGTAAGATGTAATCGGCTAATCTTACATTTTGAGGCACGTTATGCCGGGTTTTCTCCTGTGGCCAAGACTGTCAACCCCTGCTGACCGCCTCCAGAGGCAACTCACGGCTGCGCGCCAGCTAGCTGGTTGTACTCTTGTAGATGTGGAAACTCGCCTGAATATCCCCTGGTATCGGCCGGGTGTGCCGGCACTAACGCTGGTCGTTGCATTGGCCGCGCTCCTCATTCCTGGCCTGGCGTTGGCGCAAGCCCCGGCGGCGCAGACCGCGCCGGAGAAGGCCGCTTTAGCCGCCGGACCGCCTGTGGGCGGCGGGTTCTTTCCGCTGAGCGAGGTGCATCGCGGGCTGACGGGGACGGCCTGGACGGTCTTCACCGGAACCACGCAGGAGCCGATGGAAGTGGAAATTCTGGGTGTGCTGCGGGGGGCGCGCGGACCCGGCCACGACATGATTCTGGCCCAGTTGCACGGGGCCAAGCCGGAGTACACGGGCGTGGTGGCGGGCATGAGCGGCAGTCCGGTCTATATCGGCAACCGGCTGCTGGGTTCGCTCTCTTACCGCATCGGGCAATTCACCAAGGATCCGATTGCCGGCATAACGCCGATCGAGCAGATGCTGGAGGTGCGGGATCTGCCGTTCGACAGTGGACAGTTGTCAGTTGTCAGTGATCAGTTGCCGCGAAGGCTGACAGACGAGTCGATGCAGGCAATGGAGACGCCGCTGGTGATGAGCGGCTTCCGCCCCGAGGCGATTCGGCTGTGGCAAGAGAAGATGGCCGGAACCGGCCTGGAGATGGTGGCGGCCGGAGGGATGGGCGGCTCCGCGAATTCAGATGGCGAATCGACGGGAGCAATGGGTATGGCGCCCTCGTCCGCGGCGATCGCGAGCATTGGGCCGGGGTCGGCGGTGAGCGCGCTGCTGGTGCGCGGCGATCTGGAAATTGCGGCCACCTGCACGGTGACCTATGTCGATGCGAAGCAGTTGCTAGCCTGCGGGCACCCCATTATGCAGGCGGGGCCGGTTTCGCTGCCCATGACCACCGCCGAAGTGGTGGCAACGGTAGCCTCGCCGCTGAACGCCTTCAAAATTGTGAATACCGGCGCGACCATCGGCGCCTTCAACGAGGATCGCGACGCGGCGATTCGCGGCGTCTTCGGCGCTCAGGCGCGGATGATCCCGGTTCACATCCGTGTCGAGGATGAAGGCGGGGATCAAGGCCGGGACCAAGGCAAGGAGCGCAAGCTCAACGTCGAGGTCTTGGACCAGCCTTCGCTGACTCCGCAGGCGGTGCTGGTGAGCCTGTATGAATCGCTGCTGGAATCGAACGACAGCACGGCTGCAACCAGCTACCATTTGACCGGGAGCATCGGCCTGACCGGCTATCCGAGCTCGCCGCTGAACCTGTGGGCGCCGGCCGGTGAGCTGGGGACCGCGCCCATGCAGCTTGCGGTGTTGGCCGGGGAGCAGTTTGCGAGGCTCTATTCGAATGGAACGCGGCAGGGCGCGGTGAGCGCGGTCAATCTGGATGTGGAGGCGATTCCGCGGCATGTGGAGGTCGAGCTGGAGGGGGCGCGGCTGGTTTCAAGCGATATGGTTCATGCCGGCGACACGGTGGTTGTCGAGGCGACGGTGAGGCCGTGGCATCAGGCGGGACGCAATGTTCGCATCGCGGTGAAGCTGCCCGCCCGGCTGGGAGCGGGCAACCTGCGGCTGCTGGTCTCGGATGCCGGTACGCTTGACCGGGTGCTGGACCAGCCGCGACAGCCGACTCACGCGCCAGAAATCGAGACGGCGCTGGCCCAGGCGCGCAGCCAGCACGCGGCAGACCGCATCTACGTGAGCCTGTTGACGCCGGAGACGCAGGCATTCCTGGAAGGCCAAACGCTCACAAGTCTTCCGCTTTCAGTGGCTAACGCGCTGGAGCCTCGGCGCGCCGCGCAGGATGCAAGCCTCAACGGTGAGTCGGCGGAGCTGGAGGCCGACGCGTCGGCGGACGGAGTCCTGAGCGGTTTTCAAGTGCTGAATCTTCGCATAGAATCGGGCGGGGGGGTAAACTAGGAGCGGGGGAGATTCTTCATTTCAATTTGCAGGCGGGTGCCTCCGGCATTCTTATCGGCTTTTTTCCTCTCCCAGCAAGGAATCGCGACTGACCATGAGTCAAATTCAAGGACTAGCAGCACATGCGGCCGGAGCCGAACTGTTGTCGTTCAAGTACGACCCCGGAGAGTTGGGCATGCAGGAGGTGGAGATTGCGATCACCCACTGCGGCGTTTGCCATAGCGACCTTCATCTGATCGCCAACGACTGGGGCATCAGCCAGTATCCGTTCATTCCCGGCCACGAAATCATTGGCCGGGTGACGGCGGTGGGGACTGAGGTGCGGTCGCTGGCCGTGGACCAGCGCGTCGGCCTCGGATGGCAGTCGAACTCCTGCGGGGTGTGCGAGTGGTGTACGCGGGGCATGGAGAACCTTTGTCCGGCCTCGGAGGGCACTTGCGTTCACCGGCACGGCGGCTATGCCGACCGGGTGCGCGCCAACGCGCGTTTTGTGATTCCGATTCCCGATGCGCTGGAGAGCGAAAAGACGGCGCCGCTGCTCTGCGGCGGCATCACGGTCTATAACCCTCTGCGCACCCATGGCGTCAACCCGTCGTCGCGTGTGGGCATTGTGGGCATCGGCGGGTTGGGGCACCTGGCGATCCAGTTTGCGCGGGTCTTCGGCGCCGATGTCACGGCATTTTCCACCTCGGCCGGAAAAGAAGAAGAGGCGCGCGCGCTGGGAGCGCAGCACTTTGTGAATACCCGAGAGTCCAAGGCCATGAAAGAAGTGGCCGGCTCCATGGACTTTGTATTGAGCACCATCAACGCCGACCAGGACTGGGGCGTGTACGTGGCTACGCTGCGGCCCACCGGGACGCTGTGCTTTGTCGGGGTTCCTCCGTCACCGGTCAGCGTTCATGCGTTTCCGCTCATCTCCGGCCTGCGCTCCATCAGCGGAAACCCGACGGGAAGTCCCTATCGGCTGAAGGAGATGCTGGACGTGGCGGCGCGGCACGGGGTCAAGGCCACGACCGAAACCTTCCCCATGGCGCAGGCCAATGCGGCCATCGAAAAGGTGAAGAAGAGCAAGGTCCGCTACCGGGCGGTGCTGGCCAATTAGGGCTGTTCCCTCGTGGGAAACAGGCCTTGTTGATACAGGCTGTGGTTGGGGTTCGTGGTTTCCCACCCATTTCACAGAGGACGTGAAATGGATGGGGCACGGAGCTTCCTTACATGATCGGTGAAGATGCTTTTGCTTTGAAAGGCCGTTTTGCCGGGCAGGAAGCCCGGCGGAGCGGCCTTTCCTTCAGGCGAAGAAAACTTTCTTGCAACGGACCGCAACTTTACGGCTGGATTGTTGTCTGAGAGTACAGAAGCCGGTTGGGGAGGAGAAGCCCAGAAGCCGGCAGTGCTGAAGACGGAGTTGGCCTCCGGTTCCCAATCCGCAAGAGAATGGAGAGGGCGGCACAAGGAGGATTTTATGCGGAGATTTCGGCTGGTTCTTTTGGCGATGCTGTTGGTTCTGCCGTTCACGGTGACGGCCATTGCTCAGGATGCGGTGGATCAGGATCCGGCAGGTGATGTGGGCGTCGGTCCCGCGGTGGTTCCCGCTCCCGTGGTCTACGCTGCCCCGGTGTGCGAGTGGGGCTATTACGCTTATTACCCGTATGCCTGTGCTCCCTACGGTTATTACGGGCCGAGCTGGTTCTACGGCGGCATCTTCATCGGCGCCGGACCGTGGTATCACCGCGGCTGGTACGGTCGCGGCTACGGCTACGGCTATGGCGGGCGCGGATTTTACGGAGCTCGTGGCGCCTATGCGGGCCGTGGCGCTTATGCGGGACGCGGAGCCTACGTAGGAGCAGCTCGTGGCGGCGCGATCAGCGCAGCCCGCGGTTATGGCGGCGGGGCGCGTGGATTCGCGGCTCCCAGAGGCGGATTTAGCGGCGGCCGCGTTGGCGGCGGTGGCGCTCACGTAGGCGGTGGCGGCGGCCATGGCGGCGGACACCGGTAATACACTGGCGACATTCCTTGCCCAGAACCAGAAAAGGCCCGTCTGCTTCGGCAGGCGGGCCTTTTTGGTCACGGTGAGATCAAAGCAATGGGTTGGGCCGGCGCCCATCTCTCCAAACAAGAGATGGGCGCCTGTCCGCCCCCCGGTTCCAACTCAGAATGAATCGAAGATATCCGAGAAGGCGTAGCTTGACTGGCTGATGCTGCTGCACGTGGCGGAGGCGTAGCCTACTCCGGCGCAACTGCCGTTGTCGCGAGCCAACGACCACATCGCCAGGCGCTTGACGTAGCTGTTGGATTTCGCAAAGTTCACCAGCGTGGTGGCATCGGCGAGCTGGAAAATCTCCGTGCTGGTGTCGTTGACCCCGATCATGGGAGTCACGCCAACGCCGGAACTCAATCCCGCCGCTTGGATCTGGCTATTGAGGGCGCTGGCCACATCGGTAGCATCCAGGCCCATCTGCGCGCCATTGTCATAGGACGATCCGTAGTCCATAGCCATCCCGTTGATGACGTCGGGGTTGAAGCCGGCCGATTTGCAAGCAGTTATGATGGCCAACTGGGGCGACAGCAGCCCTACCGGCTCAACCGGCAAAGTCAGCGAGAGAAGCTTACTGGGGTTGGCGGCCTTCAAGCCGGCCAGGGCCTGCGCAACCACGGTGTTGTTAATGCCGCCTTCGATGTCGAAGTCCTGTCCCGCAATGCCTGGATAGGCATTGAAGACCGATTGATACATGGCTTGCACCTGGCTGGCTGTGGAGCAAGAGCTCTGTATCGAACCCTCGGCGCCACCCCAGGAGATGATGACTGAGACTCCCTCGGCCTCCAGCGCGCTGATTGCCGAGGCAACGGTGGTTCCGTTGGGGAAGGTGCCATTTGCGACCGTGCCGCCCAGGCCGCCCCAGTCGGCGACGCAATCGCCGTCAACCAGGAAAGCCAATGTAATGGACTTGAGGCCCGCCTGCGAGGCCATGCTCGCGACGGTCTCCCCAACGCCCAGGCTGATGTCCATGTAGGGCGCAAAGACCTGGCTGCCGGGAGCCGAGCAACTGCCTGTGCAAGCCGGCGTAGTTACGCTCACGCTCGAACTCTGCCCGGAAGCGCCCGCTGAGTCGCTTGCGGATACCGTAAAGGTGTACGCCGTTGAAGCGCTCAGGCCGCTCGCGGTGAAGGTAGATGAGCTGGTTGTGCCGACCGAAGAGCCGTTGCGATAAACGGTGTATCCAGACAAAGTGCAATTCGAGGCTACGGTTGAGGCACTCCAAGAGAGATTGGTGCTGGAGCTCGTCGTTCCGGAATCCGACAATCCGGTGGGCGTGGACGGCACGGTGGTGCATGCGCTGCACGCTCCGAGCGAAGTCCAGGGCTCTCCACTCCCGGCGCCGCCGTTGCTGGTGGCCGGATTATTTCCCTCCGTCCAGAAGTTCGCCACGTAGTTGATGCCGGCGACGTTGGCTTCCATGCCCGCGGTGTAAACCGCCGTTGCGCTCCATGCTGCCGCGCATCCGCCCCCGCTGGCCGCCGACGTGGTGACGCTCAGAGCCGAACTTGCGGCTGAAGCGCCGGCGGCGTCGGTCGCTTCCACCGTGAAGCTATAGGCAGTTGAAGCTGAGAGGCCGGTCACTGCAAACGAGGTTCCAGTTGCCGTTCCGATCGACGTGCCGCCTTGCAAGACGGTGTAGCTGCTGATCGAGCAGTTGGCCGGAGCAGTGTCCGCTGTCCAACTCAGCGTCGTACCGGTGCTGCTAGTGCCGGAGGCCGCAAGTCCCGTCGGCGCGCTCGGCTTGGTCGTGCAACTGCTGCTGCTGCCAGACGAGGCGAATGCCATCGAGTCGATATTCCAACCGGCGGCGTCCTGGTTCACCGTCAGCGTCTGCGTGCCCGCGGGCAGCGTAACGGTGGCCTTCACCGTCGTCCAGGTTTCCCAGCCCCCGGTCGCCGGAACCGCGACCGAGCCGCTCAAGTTGGTTCCCGAAGCGTTGGAGAGGTGAAAGGCATCGGCAACAGCGGCCGGAGCGGCAACCAGGATGCTGACCGTGTACGTCCCCGCCGTGGAAACATTGACCGTGTAGCGAAACCACTGCCCTGCAGCCGTCCAGCCCAGATCGTCACCGGTTGCGGGGGATGTCGCTGCTTCCAGATCGACGCCGTCGGAACGATAGCTGTTCGCCGTTCCATTGGTTGAAGAGACACTGTAGCCGGTTCCCTGGCCGCCCGTATCGTAGTTCTCAGCCATTACCGTGCCGGGAATCGCGGCGGCCGTTCCGCCGTAGGGCGCTTCCGCCGCATAAGCGGCGCTCGCCAGACAGAGTGATAACGCGCCGCACAGTGCGGCGAAGGCCAAATTTGCTCTGGTTTTCATCGAAATCCTCAATTCTCCGAATCATTTTGTGATGGGCGCAATTGCCCCGTCTATGCAACATTCCGGCCTGTCCACGACCGTATCTCTATCGATCTGAACGATCACGCTTCGACAATGAATGATCACAACAATGATCGTTTAGATAGGAACTGGCGAATATTTTGTCGGCGCTGAGTTCCGAGCTATGTATTACTAAAGATTTACAGCCCTGTCAAGGGCTGAATAAAAATAGGCCAATGGGGCGGTCGCGTAAAGGCATTCTCATCGATAGCGTAAGGGGCCGGGGCACCCCATCCTCGCCGCGTCTTCCTTGTTGCGGCGAGGGTGGGAAACCCGGACCCTCATTACAAGAACAGCAAAAATGCTCTAAAAGCCAAAAACCGCACTTACTGCCCGCCAGGTCCGCGACCACCACCACCGCCACCACCCGGACGGCGGCGGCGACGGCGGTTCTTGTTGTCGGGCCTCGGCCTGCCTGCCCCGGCTGCCGGCTGTCCGGCTGGAACCGGCGCGCCATCCACGCGGTTGAAGTTCGGCTCGCTTTCCTCGTCGATCTCCTCACCGTCCTCCTCGTCGAAGTCGTCTCCACCCTCGATCAGGATGGTGCTCTGGTTCGACTTGGGCTGACGCTCGTCAAACTCATTGCGCGGCTTTGCAGACGCGGCAGCCGGGGCCGGAGAGCCATAAGACTCAGATCCCGAACTCCCCGCCTCTTCAGCTTCGGCCGGGGCCGGAGCCGACAACCCCAGCTTGGCCTTCTGCTCCTTGATGAGCGCCTTGCGGCTGAGCTTGATGCGGTTGCCCTCGATGGCCAAAACCTTGACCATCACCTGGTCGCCCTCGCGCAACTCGTCCTTCACTTCCTTCACGCGATGCTCGGCGATCTCGGAGATGTGCAGCAGCCCGTCGGTGCCGGGAAACAGCTCGACAAATGCGCCGAACTCCGCCAGGCGAACCACTTTGCCCAGATAAACCTTGCCGATCTCCGGCACGGCCGTGAGGTTGCCGATGATCTCCAGAGCCTTCTTCAGCCCCTCGGCGTCGCATGAGGCCACGCTCACCTTGCCGGTATCGTCCACGTCGATCTTCGCGCCGGTCTGCTCGATGATGCCGCGAATCGTCGCCCCGCCCTTGCCGATCAGATCGCGAATCTTGTCGGTGGGAATCATCACCGTTTCAATGCGCGGCGCGTATGCCGAGCGCTCGTTGCGCGGTCCGTCCAGCACCGCGTCCATCTTGTCCAGCAGGAAGAGCCGGCCCCGGCGCGCCTGCTCCATGGCTTGCTGGAGGATCTCCCGCGTCAGCCCGCCGATCTTGATGTCCATCTGCAGCGCGGTGATGCCCTTGCGCGTACCGGCCACCTTGAAGTCCATATCGCCGTAGTGGTCCTCCGCTCCGGCAATATCGGTCAGAATCGCGTAGTCGTCGCCCTCTTTCACCAGGCCCATCGCCACGCCGGCCACCGCGCCCTTCAGCTTGATGCCGGAGTCAAACAGCGCAAGGCTAGCGCCGCAGACCGTAGCCATCGACGACGATCCATTCGACTCCAAAATATCCGAGACAATGCGAATCGCGTACGGCGACTCTTCGGGCGTCGGAAGTACCGCCGAGATGGCCCGCTCCGCCAGTGCTCCGTGGCCAATCTCGCGCCGTCCCGTGCCGCCCATGCGGCCCGTCTCGCCTACGCAAAACGGCGGGAAGTTGTAGTGCAGCATGAAGGGCTTCTTCCTGTCGCCCTCATAGTTCTCCATGCGCTGGCCTTCGTCGGCTGTGCCCAGCGTGGCTGTCACCAGGGCCTGCGTCTCGCCGCGCGTAAACAGCGCCGACCCGTGGGTCCGCGGCAGCACGCTGGTCTCGATCGTGATGGCGCGAATCTCGTCGAAAGCGCGCCGATCGGGCCTGATCCGGTCCCTGGTCACCTGCTCGCGGAAGATCCGCTCCCGCAGGTGCTCGTAATAGGTGGCCAGCTTCTTCTTCGCGCCAGCATCGTCGCCTGGCAGCCCGGCTGCCAACTCGTCCTTGATCTCCTTGACCAGCGTCTGGCTCTCCAGCTTGTCGTGCGCCTTGGTGTCCAGCGCGCCCTTGAGGCGCTCACCGGCCTTGGCGAACAACTCGTCATAGTAAGCCTGATCGAACTCCGGCGCGTTAAACGCCCGTTTGGGCTTGCCCGCCAGAGCCACCAGCTCGTCGATGGCGATGACAATCTTCTTGATCTCGGCGTGGGCAAACTCGATGGCCGCCAAAATGACCTCTTCGGTCTCTTCCTTGGCGCCCGACTCGATCATCACAATGCCGTCCTTGTGGCCGACGACCATGATGTTGACCGTGGTCGCGGCCCGCTCCGAATAAGTCGGATTGATGACAAACTGCCCATCCACGCGGCCCACGCGCACCGCGCCCACCGTCGCGCTGAAGGGAATGTCGGAGAGAGCCAGCGCGCAAGCCGCCGCGTTGATGCCCACCACGTCGGGGTCATTCTCCTTGTCCGCCGAGAAGACCAGCGCAATCACCTGCGTCTCGTTGCGGAAGCCGTCGGGAAACAGCGGGCGGATCGGACGGTCGATCTGCCGGCAGGTCAGCACTTCTTTTTCGCTGGGCCGGCCTTCGCGCTTGATGAAGCCGCCGGGGATGCGTCCGCCGGCATACGTGTATTCGCGGTAATCCACGGTGAGGGGGAAAAAATCGATGCCTTCCCTTGCTTCGGGTGAGGCGACTGCGGTTGCCAGAACCACGGTTTCGCCCGTGGTCACCAGCGCCGCGCCAGAGGCTTGCTTGGCCATGCGGCCGGTCTCAAAGACCAGCCGCTTGCCACCGGCAAGCTCGACGGATACTTCTTGCTTAGACATAGAGTCCTCGTTTCATTGTTTTCGCTTGGGAAACTTGTGGGGGGAATGCGCCGTTAGGCGCGGTAAAGAAGGGAAATTGCGAGGGCATGCAAGCTGCCGAAAAATCAACTTGGGCTTTAGCCCCTGAGGGATGGGTTTCGTGGATTTCGACACGAATGTCCATCGTCTCCTCGGCTCGCAGCCCTAGAGACGCGCTCAGCCCACAACTCCGCGCCGTCCCTGGCAGCGGGTCGTCTTCGCCAGGTACACCATGGCCCCAGGTCCTGTGTGCAACGGGGGCCGTGACCAATCTTCGGTCTGGGCGCTTCCGGGTCAATGTTTGCTTTCTGATTACTTGCGGATACCGAGTTTGCCGATCACGTCGCGGTAGCGATCCGTGTCGTGCGTCTTCAAGTAGTCCAGAAGGCGGCGGCGCTTGCTGACCAGTTGCAACAAGCCGCGCCGGGAAGCATGATCCTTCTTGTGCGTCTTGAAGTGTTCGGTCAGTTCGCTGATGCGCGCGCTCAGAATCGCGATCTGGACCTCCGGCGAACCGGTGTCCGTCTCATGAGTGCGGAAGCTTTCAATCAGGGTTGTTTTCTTTTGAGTCGCCAGCACGGCGTTTGGTACTCCTCTTGCGTTCTCAGGTCCACTCTTCAGTGTCTAGTGTGAGATTACCATGAATCCCCGCCCCCGCGCCATGTGTGCAGCGCCAGCCTCCCGACCATTCGTGTAGCGCCGGTCTCCAGACCGGCTGTCGTGTGGGCGTCCCCGCCCACACTCGCACTACCCACGGCCAAATCGGAACAGCCGATTATCGAACTGCTCCCGGATCACTTCGGCAACCACTACCTGCTTCGCCCCGGGATGCTCGGGATTCAACAGGTAGTTCCATGTTTGCGGCGCTATCGCCGACGGCACCCGCGCCAGCGCCGTCTCCCGGGACACCAGCCAGGAATCGCCAAGGTTGCGTGTAAATTCGAGGCGCTCCTTCCAGTCGGTAGGGGCAATCGTATTGAGTGATTTGATTGCAAGCTCGTCAGGAACGGATATCTGAAGCAGTTGATAAAAACTCGGAAGATTCGCATCCTCCAACATATCCGTCATGTGAACAATGCGCTCCAGCAGCGCGCCAGCCGGACAATCCGCCAAATAGACGATCGGCCTACCCGCGGTATGCCAACGCGCAGAGAAACCGCGACCGCCTTTACCGCTCAAATCGACGTGGTTGCTGATGCGCCAAAAAGTCGTCATGAAGGGTCATGCTCACGGCTGCTCATATTAGATGAACATCCCCTCGTCAAGCTGGATCAGGGCCTCCGCCACAGCATGTTCTCCAATCTGTGTATCCAACATCTCCAGCGCGGTCCTGCCGTCAAAACGGCCCTTGCGGCCACACAGCCACCTCCGGCCGTCCTCGCGGTCCCCATAGACCTTCACCGCCAACTCGTACATCCGTGCCACGCGCGCCAGCCGGTCCGCTTCGATCACGCTGAAAGGTTCCTGCCGCTGCCGGCGATGCTTCAGCGTCCGCGCCGGAATCACCACCTCCAGCAACTGCTTGACGGCAATGCCGGAGTAGGCTGAAAACTCCTCCAGCGTTGAGAGCGGGAGCCCGCGCTCAATCTCCCTCCAATCGAAGGTGAAAGGCGGCGGAGAAGCGACAGGAATAGCGGCAGCTTGGCTCATAAGGACATTATGCCACATTTTTCGCGGCATTCTGTCCGTTAAAGAAAAATGCGGCTCATCGGAAACAAATCCGGTTAGGCGGTATTTATCCGAGTGGAAGAATCAATCTCAGGCCCAATCACCGATTCAAACTCCGCCAACCATACTTTTTCTCCAAATACTGGCCCTCATAAAGCTTCTCCGCCAGTTGCGCCCACGAGGGATCGCCTTGAATCATCGCCCAGTAATAGGCCGCCCGATAGGCCGAGCCATAGCTCATCGTCTTCGTCTTCCCGGTATCGTTGCGCCCATACTCCTGCCCTGAGCCGGTGCGGGTATTTCCGGTCTGGTCCACGACCCCATCGCTGCGAACCCTTGATTTCAGCCACAGCATTCCCTTTTCGATCATCGGCCGCATCTCGCGGCGCATCGCCTCATCGGCCACCAGCGTGTAGTAATTCATTGCGAACAGCAGCCCCACTGCGTGATAGCTCGTATCCCATCCGCCCTTTTCCGGATTGAACCCTGAGCGATCCTGACGCTCGATTCCCGCGCGAATATAAACCCGCGAGCGCTCCACCATCGCGGTATCTCCAACCAGCACGCCCGTCTCGCCCAGCGCATCCGCGTCGAGATAAAACCGATGTGCATACGCCGCGTCGCGCGCGCGTCCCGGAAGCTCGTTGTCAGGCGCCATCATCCACAGCGCCGCCAGATGCAGCTTGGGCTTGACCGCATCCACCCAGCCCTGATTCCGCACCCTCAGATCCGAAGCTTCCAGCAGCAATGCCGCATGAGCCGCCGCCTCGATAAAGAAGGAAGCGCTGTGAAAGCTGTCCGGACACTGGAACGAACCATCCGCTCCTTCCTGGCGAAAGCCCCAATCGAGAATCTTTGTACCCCGCGCCACCAGATCCTGCCTGTGATAGCTGATTCCCGCCACAATGGCGTCAAAAGCATACCGTTGCTCTTCGATAAACCATTTGCCGGCGTGCGTCTTGTCCCACGCCTGATTGACGGGACTGTACGCGCCATCTTCGCTGAACTGATCGGCAACCGTATCCGGCCTCCGATAGCTTGTCCGCTGCAAAAAGCCACTGGACTCAAATGCCAGATCGCCCGCTGCGCCCGGCCTCCAGGAGAGCGGCAAGGGACCGGGATCCGCGGCAGCCTTAGCCATTGCGCCACCGCCAACCAGGAAGGCGAGCAGTACCAGGAACGATGTTGTTCTCATAACTTCCACCTCCTGCAATCCCTGACGACAATAAGCTAAGAGCTGTCTCTACCGCTCCGTCTCTCTCCAGTAATTCGCCCGCGCCACAATCCGCGCGCCGTAATCCTGAGCCAGGCGCACACGGATCGTATGCAACCCAGGCGCCGGGTCCGAGGGGCTGAAGGTGATCAAATACCGGTTGCGGGCGTGCTGCGCCGACTCCACCACGCGCGCCTCGAAGCCCTTGTCGCTGGTGAAGGCGTGATACTCCCCGCCGCTCATCTGCGCCAGCGACTTGCTCACATTCTTCTTGAAGGCCGGCACCAGCATGGCCAGGGTCGAAAACAGGCTCATGACGCGATCGTCGCCATTGTCCTTGATGTCGTGCAGCAGCTCGGCCTTCGCCGGCGAAAACGAGACGCTCAGCACCAGCACGTCCGATTCGCCGATCTTGCGAATCAGTTGCACCGGCTTGGTGTGCCGGCTGCCGTGGTCGCGCTCTTCGCTCACCAGCAACAGCACCCGCCGGTACTCCTTGGGCTGAGATTGCAGCAGATCGACCGCGTAGCTGACCGTGTCGAGAATCGCGTCGCCGCCGCCGCCCGGCTCCAATTGCTTGAGGGCCTGGTTGACCTCTTCGCTGGTGTGGGTGAAGTCGACGATGAGATGCGGCTTCGAGTCGAAGCCCACCAGCGCCGCCTCGCCCTTGCCGTCGCTCAAAAACAGGTCCAGCAGAGGACCGAGCCGGGCCAGCTTGTCGAATTCGAGAGAGCTGACGCCGCCCTCCTCGACCGCGACCACCAGCGCCACCGGCGCAGTGTCCATCTCCTCCTGCACGCGAATCTTCTGCGGCACGCCATTGTCTTCCAGCACAAAATCCGCCGGCTTGAGGCCGTAGACCACGCCCCCGCCCGGCTTCTCGACCAGCGTAGGCACCAGCACCTCGTTCGCCGTCACGCGCAGCGTGGGAGCCTCGGAAACATGAGTGCCGGGCAGCGGCTGCGGAGGCTCGACCGGCGGCAACTGCTGCGCGCCAACAAGCGCGGCGGTAGACAGCAACGCGGCACAAGCAAAAATGAAAGGCGGTAAGATAAGGAATCCCATACAGCGTACAGTTTACAGTTGCCGGCTTTTAGCTGTTAGCTGAAAGCCGATAGCTGACGGCTGTCAGCTGCTCTTGCGCACTTCGCGGTCCATCCGGCCAATCCAGCCCAGAAACTCCAACAGATCCCAGCGCGAGGTCCAGAGAAAGCCCATCACATCTCTTGCCGTGAGCGTTTCGGCGCGCTTGCCCGAGTAGGTCTCGACGCGCCAGCGCAGATACTCGCTCCGCCACGGGGCCAGCCGGTGGCCGCGCGTTGCATTCCACAGAAAACGAATCGGAGCGAACACAAGTAAGTCCCTTCTCATTGAGCGCAGATAAAAGCCGAGGCGTCTCAGTTCGCGTAAGAACCATAGCGCACTATCTTCCCTCGACGGCATTGCCGCAAACGTCGGTGCAGCGGCGGCTTCAGATCACAAGGATGCGTCCCGGGATTCCATTATCGTCCAGGAACCAATTTGACCGCGAGAACGTCCCCTTCAGCCGTTGGCACATCGGCCGTTGTGGCAGGCGGCTTGTTAGAGTTCTTCACCACAAGAACGGCGTAAGTGCTCCCCAGATGCGTGATTGTCTGCCATGCCCCGTTCCCATCTATCCGCGTTAGAGGTGAAGCGGCGGTTGGCTGAACCCACCATGTTCCTCCCGCAAACGCATAGATGACGATCTTGCACGCGCTGAAATCGAAACCCATGACAGTTCCCGATATCAACTCCGTGCGGTCGGCGCCTCCCGCGCCTGCGTGAGGCGCCTGCGTGAGGGTGATCCTCTGACCCTTCCCATATGCCCGAAACCCAGTCGCGGCAACAATAGCCACAAGCAGCAGGCACTTACATAAAACAAC
>JBEKPI010000014.1:0-32860 GCA_049520855.1 Occallatibacter sp. | reverse complement strand
CTCGAAGTGCTGGGGAATATTCCCGTACATCATTGCGGCTCGATGTATCGCCTGTAAGGT
Organism: Occallatibacter sp.; assembly: GCA_049520855.1. Lineage (GTDB taxonomy): Bacteria > Acidobacteriota > Terriglobia > Terriglobales > Acidobacteriaceae > Telmatobacter. The sequence continues at coordinate 32,800 of JBEKPI010000014.1, read as the reverse complement.
CTCCCGCATCAAGTCAGGGGTATCCGATACGTTCGAGAGCATGGTCAGGATTTGATGCGAGGAGACAAACTCCTCGTCCTCCAGGTAGTGCTCTGGATGGTTGGTTGTGACCAGAAGGCTGATCGGGTCTTTGCCGCCATTCCGCATACGTATCCGATCCAATGTCTTGTGAATAAAAGGATGCGGTGGTTCCATAGACAAAAGAGGGGCTGCCGTCTTCCAAGGAAGATTCAGATCGAGAAATACAACCAGCGGGTGAGACGGTCTCTTGTCAATGGCGTCATTCAGGAGCTTTCCAATGGGCATATCGTACTTGCCTTCCTGCGCACGGGCTCCGGGTTGGCCCATCACGCCGGGTCGGTGCTTGCTTTTGGCTTCGACTGAAATCTTCTGCCTGGTGACCCTATGAGTTGCCGTGAACTCCGCATGTCGGGTCGAGCGGTCCGTCTCATCCTCATGTTCTATATCGAATCCAGCTCGGATGCAGGTCGCCTCGGCAAACAGTTCGTGCCTTGCTCCGTGGAAGAGGTTATGGTTTTTCAGCCGCTCTACCAGATGCTTGTCCAAGCGTGCGGTGTCATTCACAACCCATAGATCGTAAGCAAAGCCGAAGTACGCTTGCATCGGCCCGGTCATCTGCGAGATGTAAATGCCGTTCGGCGTTCGCTCCTGCTTGTTCATGTACGACAGCGCCTTGTATCTCAACTCAATGACCGGATGCCGCTCTCCTCGGGGCTTTGCAAATTCAGCTTCAGACCATTCACGTCCAAAAACATTTTGGAAGAAGTTGAGCAGAATGTCCGTGAAGTACTTGGCCTTGTCTGAAGGTTGCCAGACGATCCCTCCACCGGCAATAACGAGCTTGTAGCCATTCACATCCATTGCAATCGGCGGGCGAACATGACCAAATTGCCGAGTGAACTCCAAATCCTTGCGCTGCTGCTCTGCAAACTTACCGGCGATATCAGGTGGAATTGGGTGTGATTCGATCTTTGTCACTCGGAACTGCGGGGCGGCAGGGGGACGCACAGGTAGTGGAGCGGGGAAAGTAGTCGAACCTCCGTGGCATTTCTTGTATTTCTTGCCACTATTGCAGGGGCAAGGATCATTGCGGCCAATCTTGCTCATGGGCAACCATTGGGAAGCTGTCTGAAGTTTAGTGCAAGAACATCTCTGTCTCCAAGCGCCAGATAGCACGAGGCTGCTTCCGAGTCCTCGCGATCCGGACTTGAACCGCTGCGCAGCGGGTCAGTAGACCATCCTGCCTCAGGAGTGGAGTCCTTTTGCCGATCTTTGGGCTGCATTCTTCCGCCAGGATTCCTGCCGGCAAGTTCGGCACCGGGCTTTGGGGTGGCCATTGCGCTGTTCGGTCACGGTATTCTCTGGGGTCATCGGGTGGCCGTTTGGGCACGTCTTGAACTGCACTGGCGGAGCCACTGTGACCTGGACGGGCGGGGCAGCCTTGGGCGAGTTGGTGACCAGCAGATGGTCGGGATTGCAGCAGGCTTGTCCGATACACTGACCAGCCGGAAGGCGATGTTGCAGATACATGCCAGCCGGGACCGGCCCCTCACAGGCCTCATAGAAAACCCGGTGGGCCTTCAATTCCTTGTCGCCGGAGTACATCCGGCCGTATCCGTAGGAGTCTCGGGTGCCCCTGAACTCCCAACATTCAGTGACCGGAAGAACCTGAACCGAGTTGATGAGTTGCTTCAGGGTGAAGGCCATATTCAACAGAATACGCGCTTCAACCGGGCGGTAATACGGAAGGGGTGGCGGAGTGTCCGTTTTGGTGTCCGTTTGTCTTTGTATTTGGTGCGATATGGTGCCTTAAAGTGCCACTTTTCCACAGATTGAGAGGGCCGCGCTAGACAGTATTCTGGCCAATTTCATGTGTTTATTTTGTTGATTTCATTGGTTTTATATGGCGGAGAGGGAGGGATTCGAACCCCCGGTACCCTTGCGAGTACGTCTGATTTCGAGTCAGGTGCATTCAACCGGGCTCTGCCACCTCTCCGTATTGTCATTGTCTTCAGTCATCAAGGCTACCGAACGCCGGACAATCGAGCGATTGCCTTGATGCGGCTGGCCGCTAGCTGCCCTTTCCGTCTCCTGACGGATCGCGCAACGGGAGCCCTAAGACGGATTCCCAATGCTCAGCCCCAGGCCGCAACCAACACCTCAATAGTTTACCGGCAAATGCGCAACGGTTGCAATCACGGCGCCAGTCCGGCAAAACGGCGTCTGCCGGCGGTGTGGTTTGCCGGTGCTGCGAAAGTGGTTAACACTATCTGCCGATTTGCAAGAGAAGAGCAAAACCATCGACACCGGCATGGTTCCGGAGGGATGTGGCCCGCCACGTCCCGCGAGGAGGGTTCTTGTGGGAGATTCGCAGTCGCGGAATGAATCCTCTTGACGGATTGCGTTCGCTGCGCTATAAATGACTTATGGTCATAACTGCCTTAGATTCGGATATGAATGTAGGTCAGATACGTCTTGCTGCCACTTCCGACCAGACTCAGCCTCCCGGCGGCCTGGCCCATACGCCAGGGACTGGCCGCAGGCAGCGCCGCGCCGCCGAAACACGGGTGCGGCTTTTCCGGTGCGCGCTGCAACTCTTCGCCGAGCGAGGTTTTTCCAGCGTCACGGTGGAGGAGATCACCGAAGCTGCCGACGTTGGCAAGGGAACCTTCTTCAACTACTTCGAGACCAAGGATCATGTGTTGTGCGTGATGGCCGAGATTCAGCTCGGCAAAGTAAAAGAAGCTATTGCGAATGCCGGGCAAGGCAAACAGACGATTCGCACGGTGCTGCATCGGCTGGTGTTGCGCCTCTCCGAGGAGCCGGGACGCAGCCCCAGTCTGGCTCGCGCCTTCCTCTCTTCGTTTCTGGCCAGCGAATCTGTTCGGATCATCATCGCGCGTCATATGCAAGAGGGCCGCGGGATGATCGCGGAAGTTATCGCGGCGGGGCAAGAACGCGGGGAGATCCAGCCGCGGTTAAAGAAGGAAACAGTTGCCATTCAACTCTTGCAGACTTGCATGGGAACTGTTTTGTTTTGGTCGCTGGATGGAGCCTCCGAGCTTAAATCGCGAATCGAAGACAGTTTTCAACACTTCTGGAGAGCAGTCTGCATCCCCGCTCAAAAGCAGGAATCATGAAATTGGAACTACGCATTGCCGCTCTTTTTTGGTGCGCTGGCTTCGTTGTGGGCGCTACAGCAGGCGGGCAGCAGCCGGCACCCTATCGGCTTACGCTGCAGGATGCGATTCAGAAAGCGCTTGAGGCTAATTTGAGCGTGCTCTCTGCCGGAACGAGAGTGGAAGAGGCTGGTGGGACGCGCACGCGCCGCCTATCTGCCGCATTGCTTCCGCGCGTGAACGCGCAGACCTACGCCAACGTGCAGAACCGCGACCTGCAGGCCTTTGGGATTTCAGCACCCGGCTTTCCGGATGTGGTTGGACCGTTTTCCAACTACGATTTCCGCGTGTATGCGCAGCAAAACATCGTGGATATGGAAAGCCGCCATGAGCTGAAGGCCAGCGATCGCGCACTCGACGCCGACAAGATGGATGAGCGGGATGCGCGCGACATGATTGTCCGGGCCATTGCAGTGCTTTATCTGAACGCGCAATCCGCGGCGGCGCGCGCCGACTCCGCGCAATCGCGGGTGACTGATTCCAGCGCCTTGTATAAGCTGGCCAAGGACAAGCACGACGCTGGGACGGCAACCGGCGTCGATGTGCTGCGCGCCCAGGTCCAGCTTGCCAACGACCGCCAGGCGCTGCTGGTCGCGCAGAATCAGACCAAGCAATCGCTGCTGGCCCTGGCGCGCAATCTGGGCATGAGCCCCGGGACGCCGTTGGAACTTGCCGAACCGCTCGATTTTCAACCTTTGCGCCAGCCGGAGATTGACACGCTAGTATCCGCGGCGCTGCTCGCCCGCGCGGATTATCTCTCGTTCGCCCGTCAGCGGGACGGCCTGATCGAGCAGCAGAGCGCCAACCGCGCGCGTTCTCTCCCCAGACTGAGCATCAACGGAAACTTCGGCGAGATAGGGCGCAGCATCGGCGGAGTCAAGGGCACGGGCCTACTGCAAGGCCAGATCGATTTCACCCTCTTCGACCGCGATCGCAATGGGGAAGCGCAGGAGCTGGCCAGCCGCGTGAAGCGCATCGACGATCAGATTGACGATCTGCGACGAGGGATAGAAGAGGATATCCGCGAGGCGCTCCTGAATCTGGACTCCGCGGCCGAGCAGGTGGCTGTTGCCAATGAGGGCAAGGATCTGGCGCGCCGCGAATTGGAGATGGCGCAGGATCGCTTTCAGCAGGGCACTGCCAACAATGTCGAGGTGGTCACCGCGCAGGACGAGTTGGCGCGCGCCGAAGAGAACTACATTCTTGCCGTCTCCAGTCACGTGGATGCAAAGTTTGCCCTCGCCCGCGCCGTGGGCGATACGGAGAAGAACATCATTGAATTCATGGGGAATCCATAAGCGGTACTGAGGGCGGAGCCGCAATCGGGCGCGAAGCATGGGAGGTTTGAAGAAATGAAAAAGATAATTCCTGTCTTGATTCTGCTGGCTGCCGCCGTTGCGGCGGGCGTGTATTTCTACCCACGCCTGATGAAGAAGCCCGCGCCCGTGAATGACCTCACGCTCTCAGGCAACATCGAAGCGCATGAGAGCCTGGTCGGCTTCAAGGTGCCAGGGCGGATTGTCGATCTGCCCGTCGAAGAGGGCCAGCAGGTGGAAGAAGGCGCGCTGTTGGCGCGGCTCGACGACGCCGACTTGAAGCAGCGAGTCCGCGTCGATGAAGCCGGCGTACAGGTGCGCGAATCGGCTCTCGCGCTCACGCTAGCTGGAACCCGCCATCAGGAAGTGAAGGCGGCGCAACAATCCATGATCGATGCTCAAGCCGATCTGGACGAGAAGAAACTCGACAACGACCGCGCTCAGCAGCTCTTCGCCAAGGATGAAGTTACGGCGCAGGACCGCGATCAGGCGGCAACGGCGCTGAAGCGCGCGCAGGCCATCTTTCAGGCGGCGCAGCAGCGTTACAACGAGGCCGTCGAGGGAAGCCGCAAGGAAGATATTGCCATCGCGCAAGCCAATGTCAACGAAGCCAACGCCAATCTCGGCCTCTCGCAGGTAAATCTGAGTTACACCATCTTGCGCGCTCCTTCAGCGGGTGTTGTAACCGTGCGGGAGGCGGAACTGGGAGAAGTAGTTGCGCCCGGCTCCCCGGTAGTTACACTTGCCGACCTCGATCACGTATGGCTGCGCGCGTATATCGCCGAAACCGACCTGGGCAACATTCACTGGGGCCAGGCTGTAACTATAACTACAGATACTTACCATGGAAAGCTATACCACGGACGTGTTTCATTTATCTCATCGACAGCGGAATTCACGCCCAAGAGCGTGCAGACAACCAAAGAGCGGGTCACGCTTGTCTATCGGATCAAGATCGACATCGACAATCCGAATCACGAGCTCAAGCCGGGGATGCCCGCCGACGCTCACATCGAGCTTACCGCTGCCAGACCGGCTACGGAAAAGCCTGGAGCACCGGCAGGGCAATGACCGATCCTCTCCAATCCGAGATTGTGGTCGAGGGGCTGACCAAGAGCTTTCCCGGCGTACGCGCGGTCGATGCTTTGAGCTTCGACGTGCGCGCAGGAGAGATCTTCGGCCTCGTCGGTCCCGACGGGGCAGGGAAGACAACCACCTTGCGCATGTTAGCCGGAATCATGCCGTCCGATGCGGGCAAGGCCACGGTCGCCGGCTTCGATGTGGCGCGCGATCCGGAGGGGGCCAAGCACGCGCTCAGTTATATGCCGCAGCGCTTCGGACTCTACGAGGACCTGACTGTCGATGAGAACATCCGATTCTACGCGGACCTGTTCGGGGTGCATAAATCAGAACGAGGTCTCCGCTCGACGCAGTTGCTTGAGGCCGCGGGCATGAGCGAATTCCGCAAGCGCCTGGCCGGTAAGTTGTCAGGCGGAATGAAGCAGAAACTCGGCCTGGTCTGCGCGCTGATCCATCGGCCCAAAGTCATTCTGCTCGATGAGCCGACCACCGGCGTCGATCCTGTTTCGCGGCGCGACTTTTGGCGGATCCTCTACGAACTGGCAGCCGAAGGCGTGGCGATTCTTACTTCGACGGCCTATCTCGACGAGGCCGAGCGCTGCCATCGCGTTGCCCTGCTGCATCAGGGCAAGCTGCTCTTCTGCGACACGCCGGCGAACCTCAAGGCGCATTTGAGTAAAGGGGTCTTGTCGATCACCGCGCCTGCGCCGCGCCGCTTGCGCTGCGAGTTGGAACACGCGGAAGGCATATCGAGCCTCTTGCTGACCGGAGATGGACTGCACGTTGTTGTGGACAACGCGGCCCGCCGCATTCCCGAGTTTGAAGCCCGGCTCAGGCGTGCCAACCTTCCCTACGATACGATTGCCGAGGTAGCGCCCTCCATCGAAGACCTCTTTGTCGATGCAGTCGGCGCGGGAGCTGTCTCCCATGCCTGAAATCGGTAACTCTGTCGCGCCTAACTCGGTAGAGGTTCAAAGTCTCGTCAAGCGCTTCGGAGAGTTTGTCGCGGTGGACCGCATCGATCTTGCAGTCCGCAAAGGCGAGGTCTTCGGTTTTCTCGGACCGAACGGCGCGGGCAAATCCACCACGATCCGCATGTTATGCGGATTGCTCAAACCAACTTCCGGTCGCGCGCGGGTCGCAGGGTTTGACGTGAGCCAGAAGCCGGAGTCCGTGCGCCAGAACATTGGCTATATGTCGCAGAAGTTTTCTCTCTACAACGACCTCAAGGTCATCGAAAACATCCGATTGTTTGCCGGACTGTATAGCGTGCCAACGAAAGACCTGCAAGGACGGATCGAATGGGCGTTGTCGATGGCTAACTTGAAGGGGCAGGAGAATCTCATCACCGGCACGCTGCCCGGCGGATGGAAGCAGCGCCTGGCGCTGGGCTGCGCGGTCCTGCACAAGCCGCCCGTTCTTTTTCTGGATGAGCCGACCTCAGGCGTCGATCCCATCACGCGCCGTCAGTTCTGGGACTTGATTCATACGATGGCCGAGGAGGGAGTTACCGTCTTTGTAACTACGCATTACATGGAGGAGGCCGAATACTGCAACCGACTTGCGCTGATCTTTCGCGGCAAGATCGTTGCGCTTGGGACGCCATCCGAGTTGAAGCGGGATTCGATGAAGGGCGAACTTCTTCTGGTCGAGTGTGAGCCGCTGGGCGAAGCCGTGGAAGCGCTTCAATCCGCGCCAGGCGTGATGGACGCGGCCGTCTTCGGCAACGCTCTGCATCTCGTGGTCGAGGATGCGGCGGCCGCCATGCCGAGGATTGAGAGTTATCTTGAGGATCGAAAGATTGCGGTACTCCATATCGAAAGGATTCGCCCTAGCCTGGAGGATGTCTTCGTCTCGATGACGACGGACCGCGAAGCCGCAGGGGGGCGAAAGGGATGAGCCTGACTCGCTTGCTCGCTATTGCAAGGAAAGAGTTCGTGCAGATCTGCCGCGATGCGCGCAGCCTCGTGATCGTCGTGCTTATGCCCGCCATTCTTGTGCTTCTCTTCGGCTACGGCGTCAATCTCGATCTCAAGAGACTGCCGGTGTATGTCTTCGATCAGGACGGAAGTCAGCAGAGCCAGGACCTACTCAAGCATTTTCAAAATAGCGAGTATTTTCACATAGCTCGCGTTGTCGGCAGTTATCCTGAGCTGTCTCGCGCGTTGGATGACGGCCATGCCAAGATGGGAATTATAATTCCGTGGGACTTTTCTCAGCGCCTTCGCGACGGGCGGCCCGTCGATGTGCAGGCGCTTGTCGATGCATCGGATGACAATACGGCCAATGTGTTGATCGGTTATTCCCAGGCAGTCGTCCAGAGTTACTCTGCGCAGATTCAAATCGACTGGCTGCGGCAGCGTGGCCTTTCGATTCAGCCGGCCTCACTCTCCGTTGAAACCCGCACCTGGTACAACGAAGACCTGGAGAGCAGCGCCTTCATCATTCCCGGCGTGCTGGCGCTGGTCATGTCGGTCATCGGCGCGTTTCTTACTTCGCTGACGATTGCGCGCGAGTGGGAGCGGGGAACGATGGAGCAACTTATCTCCACGCCCGTGAGCGCGATGGAGATCATGCTCGGCAAGCTGGCGCCCTACTTTGTCCTGGGAATGTTCGATACCGCGATGAGTGCAGGCATTGCAATCTACTGGTTTCATGTGCCCTTTCGCGGCTCCTATCTCACGCTGACCGTCGCGTCGGCCATGTTCATGGTGGTCGTGCTCTCGCTGGGATTCTTGATTTCCGTGCTGGCCAAGAATCAATTTGCGGCCAGCCAGATTGCATTGCTGATTACCTTTCTTCCGGCATTCCTGCTCTCCGGATTTCTTTTTTCCATCGAGCAGATGCCCGTCGCACTGCAAGTTATCACGCGCGTCTTACCGGCGCGCTATTATGTGTCCGTGCTCAAGAAGATCTTTCTCAAGGGAACGCCCGCATCCATGCTCTATGCGGACCTGGTTCCTCTGGCTGTCTTCGCGTTGGCGCTGGCGCTCGTGGCAACCCGCAGCTTCCACAAGAGGCTGGAATAGAGGAGAATCGCGATGCTGCCGCGCCTGAAGCAAATGCTGATCAAGGAGTTTATCCAGGTCTTCCGCGACAAGCGGACGCGCTTCATTCTTATCGGTCCGCCTATTATTCAGATGCTGGTCTTTGGATATGCGGCTAACTACGAAATTCGCCATGTTCCCACGGTCGTACTTGATTTGGATCATAGCCAGGAAAGCCGCGAGCTGGTCTCGCGTTTTACATCGAGCCGTTACTTTGACGTGCAGGAGCAGCTAACCGACTCGCGTCAGCTCGGCGATGTGATCGAACAGGGAAGAGCCACCGTAGGATTGGAAATCGATGCCGGCTTTGCCGAGAAGCTGCGCAGCGGCCAGACCGCGCCGCTTCAGGTAATCGTGGACGCGACCAACTCCAACACCGCGCTGATCGCCTCTGGTTATATCTCGCAAATTGCGCTGAGTTATGCGCAAGAGGTCCAGAGGGACCGCATCGATCGCATCGCCCCGCAGATATCGGAGGTGATGCCGTCGGTCGAGCTCGCGCCGCGGCCTTGGTATAACCCCGGGCTCAGCAGCCGCTGGTTCTTTGTTCCGGGGATCATCGGAAGCCTGACTCTTGTTCTTGTGATCACTCTGACCGCATTTGCCGTGGTGCGCGAGCGCGAGATCGGAACGCTCGAACAGATCATGGTCACGCCGATTCGCCCGGTCGAGTTTATTCTCGGCAAGACGCTGCCGTTTTTTTTGATCGGCCTCTTCGATGTCACGCTGATTGCAGTGGTCGGATCGTTGTGGTTTCAGGTGCCATTTCGCGGTCATGTTTACGTACTGGCGCTGGGCGCTGTTCTCTTTCTCCTGTGCATGTTGGGCGTGGGCCTGCTGATCTCAACAGTGTCGTCCACCCAGCAGCAGGCAATGGTGACGGCGTTCTTCTTCATTATGCCGGCCATCACGTTTTCCGGGTTCGGTTTTCCCATCAGCACGATGCCGCGCTGGATGCAGATTTTCAGCTATGCCATTCCTCTCCGCTATTTCTTGATTGTGATTCGCGGCACGTATCTGAAAGGCGTGGGAATGGAAATTCTATGGCCGCAGATGGCAGCCATGGCCGGCCTCGGAGCCGCGCTGCTCACGGCTGCCATTCTGCGCTTCCACAAGGCGCTGGACTGAGCAGAGGCCCGCGCGCCGAAGCAACGGAACCAGAATCGGAAGAATCCTGCTGTTCATCCCGCGGTCAACCGTGTCCGCGCGCGATAGAATAAAAGGGTCCAACTTCTTTGACTTCTTTGATGTACCTTTAACTTTTGCCTTTGTTTCTTGACGGACCGAACCGGATTGCAGCGTAGATCCTTTGCCGGATGCGCCGTTTGGCCCCCACGCGGAGTTTGGGAGTTCAGCTTTTCATGATGGAATTCCATATAGCCCGGGATGCGCGCGAACGCTACCAGTTCGCGGAGCCGCTGTTTTCCTATGCGGGAAATGTCGTCTTCGCGAATGTGGCCGGCTGCCGCGAATTTGCGTACCGCATGAACGAGGTTCGCAAGATTGAGAAGCATCCGGGGCCGGCGGTTCATGCCGGACAACTCTACGCCATGGGCCTGATCGACGAAGCCAGCCACATGCTGATGGCGCGCTATCGAGAACAGCTTGACCCTGCCGTGATGACCAACGCGCTGAACTGGTTCTCCGCCACGGTGGGGGCCGAGGCGCTGGGAAAGATGCTCGTTGCATTCGTCGAGCAGTTTCCCGGCACATTGGTGATGCGCGGCGAGTTGACGCCGCTGGAATGGCTCTCGGGACAGACCGAAGGAACGTCGCACTGGGCCGTCGCGCTCGAAGAGCTGCTGCTCCTCTGGACCGCCAATCGCAACGAGGCCTTTAAGCCCTTCGAGGAGCTTTTCGAGGAAAAAGGCCTTGCCGATAAGACTGTCTACCGCAAGGTGACCGAACAGCTTCCCGAATACTTCGCAACGCGCCCACTGATTCGCTTGCCGAATCTCAAGCCGATGAGCCTGCTGGAGCTGCTGCGCGCGCCGGCCGTGGGAGCGCCGCGCTCTCTCAGCGACCAACTCGCCCTCATCCGCAAGCTGTGGAAGCCGATGCTGGGCGATAGCCTGGATCGCTACCTGCTGATGGCCGGCGAGATTCTGCGTGAGGAAGAGCTGGCCCTCTGGATGCAGTTCAACCCTCCCGACGCCGCCGCCGAAGCCGCGGCGCGGCACCGTCGCGCGACCGGCCAGCAACAGTGGCCTTCGGTGGTCAGCACTGCCGAAGTGCCTGTCTTCGGCGATCCGGCCCACGAATACGAGAGGTTCAGCACGGATACCGCCTGGATGCCGACCACCGTGCTGGTGGCCAAGAGCACGTATGTGTGGCTGGCGCAGATCAGCAGGCAATATGGGCGCGGAATCGGCCGCCTCGACGAGATTCCGGACGAGGAACTGGCCTGCCTGGCGCGCCGCGGCATCAATTCGCTCTGGCTGATTGGCGTCTGGGAGCGCAGCCGCGCGTCGAAGACCATCAAGCAGCTTTGCGGCAATTCGGATGCGGTGGCTTCGGCTTACTCGCTCTTCGATTACGCAATTGCGGAGGATCTGGGAGGCGAGGCGGCATACATCAACCTGCGCGACCGGGCCTATGCGCATGGACTCCGGCTGGCCAGCGATATGGTGCCCAACCACATGGGCATCGATTCGCCCTGGGTCGTCGAACACCCGGATTGGTTCATCTCGCGCCCGGAGAGGCCTTATCCCGTTTACAGCTTCAACGGCCCCGATCTCTCCCACGACGGCCGCGTCGAGATCAAGATCGAAGACCACTACTTCGAGCAATCGGACGCCGCCGTGGTCTTTCGCCGCCGCGACCGCCAGAGCGGCGAGACCCGCTATATCTATCACGGCAACGACGGCACCAGCTTTCCCTGGAACGACACGGCGCAGCTCGACTACCTGAATCCGGCCGTGCGCGAGCAGGTGATCCAGACCATCCTGCACGTGGCACGCCTCTTTCCGGTCATCCGCTTCGATGCGGCGATGACCCTGGCCAAGCGCCACTTCCACCGGCTGTGGTTTCCCGGCCCCGGAGCAAGCGGCGCTATCCCGTCCCGCGCGGAATCGGGCATGAGCCAGGCTGAGTTCGACCGCTGTATGCCGCATGAGTTCTGGCGCGAGGTGGTCGATCGCGTCGCCGCCGAGGTCCCCGGAACGCTGCTGCTGGCCGAGGCCTTCTGGCTGATGGAGGGCTACTTTGTCCGCACGCTGGGGATGCACCGCGTCTATAACAGCGCCTTCATGGTCATGCTGCGCGACGAGGACAACGCCAAATACCGCTCCGTCATCAAGAACACGCTGGAGTTCGACCCGGACATCATGAAGCGCTACGTCAATTTCATGAGCAATCCCGACGAGCGCACGGCGATCGATCAGTTTGGCAAGGGCGACAAGTGCTTTGGCGTGGCCACGATGATGGCGACCTTGCCCGGCCTTCCCATGTTCGGCCACGGCCAGATCGAGGGATTCACCGAGAAATACGGCATGGAGTACCAGCGGCCCCGCTACGACGAGACTCCCGATCCCTGGATGGTCGAGCGCCACGAGCGCGAGATTGCGCCCCTCTTGCAGCGCCGCCGGCTCTTTGCCGAAAGCGGCAGCTTCCTGCTCTACGATTTCTTTCAGGATGCGGGCAGGGTGGACGAAAACGTCTTTGCCTACTCCAACCGCAACGGGGACGAGCGCGCCCTGGTGGTCTATAACAACCGCTATGGCGAGACGCGCGGAACGATCGACTTTTCGGCGGCATACGCTGACAAAGGCTCCGGGCAGTTGCGCCAGCGGCGGCTCTGCGAGGGACTGGGCCTCACCGACAGCCCCGCCGCGATTCTGGCCTGGCGCAACTCGCTCACCGGCCTCCATCATCTGCGCCGTTCGAGCGATTTGTCGGAGCGCGGCCTGACTTTCGATCTCGGCGCCTACCAATGCCACGTTTACCTCGACTGGCGGGAACTTTACTCGACAGCCGAGCAGCCGTGGGACCGGCTGTGCGACCAACTGAATGGCCGCGGCGTGGCTAATCTCGAAGATGCGCTGGTGAATCTGGAGTTGCAGCCGGTGCATGACGCGCTGCGCGGTCAACTCGATTCCGACATTGTGCGCCTCTTCGCCGATCTGGCCGAGCATCCGCGCACACTTGCCGTCGGAACCAATCAGGGGATCGATGCCGAGCGGACCGAGTTCTTCGCGGCAGCATGGGGACGCTGCGAGACCTTCCTGCGTCTGGCGCAGAAGGCCTATCTCGCGCGCACCGGCAGACTGGATTCGGCCGTCCAGCCCGCTAATCCCACACTGCTCGGCGCGGCCTTCCGCCAGCGCTTGCGCGCTGCCATGCGCATCCCCGCAGTCGAGGCGCTCTTCCCGGCGCCCTGGACCGTCGCCGCTCGCCGCGTGTTGCCCAGCCCCAGCCCGCAGTTGACCGCGACGGCCATGTGGGGCCCGGTGCTCGGCTGGTGTGTGCTGCAATTGCTGGCTGAATCGATCGATGTGGAGAACCCGGAGCGCATCGCACTGGACCTGTTCGATCGCCTCCGTTTGCGCGAACCGTTTGCCCAGGCTTTCGCCACGCTCGGGTTCGAGGGCGAAGAGGCCTGGCGTGTGGCCGCGCGCGTCAAGGTTGGGCTGCTCACCGGGGCGGGCGTTGGCCAACCGGGCGAGATTCCCGCCGCGCCAGCGTATGGGAATGGGACGCTCGCGAAGTCCTTTAGCCCCGCCTTGTGGTCTGACGCAGATGTACGCTGGCTGACTGGCGTGCACGATGCCGGGGGCCACGCCTACATGGTGCGCGAGCTCTACGAGGAGCTGCTCTGGTGGCTGCTCATGCCGTCGCTGCTGCGTTTAGCGGGCGAGGATGCCCCCGGCCGGACAGCGGTACAGGCCATGAGTTCTGGCGTCGAAGAGGCCCTGGCCGCCGCGAAGGCGACTGGATATCGCGTTGATCTGCTTCTGAGTCCTGCTTCCGCTGGTGCCGCTGGCGAAGAGCCTCCCATTGAGGCTGAACCCGGCGCAGAGTCTGTTGCCGAACCTGCCGCAGAGCCTGAAACAGTAGCGGAAGCCGAGCCTTTGCCAACCGAGCCGGTTGAACCTGACACATCTGAGCCAGCCGAGCCGGCAACCGAATTCGCCTTTGAACCCGCGACCAAGTCAGACGTTGAATCCGAGGTGGCCATAGAGGAAGAGCCGGCTCCGGCAGAACCGCAAATCGAACCCGTTCCCGAGCCTGCCGCAGAGCCTGAAACAGTAGCGGAAGCAGAGCCTTCGCCTACCGAGCCAACTGAGCCAATCGAACCGGCAAGCGAATTAGCCTCTGAAATCACAGCCGAGCCAGACATTGAATCCGAGGCGGCGATAGAAGCGGCTCCTCTGACTGCGATGGAGCCGGGTCCGGCAGATCCACAGATCGAGCCAGCATCCGAGCCTGAAACAGCAGAAGCTCCTCTTTTGCATACAGAGCCGGATGTGTCAACCGAACCGGTGATCGAATATGCCGCTGAGTCTGTTCCCGAATCCGAGATTACATTCCAAACTCCGTCTTTGCCTGTCGAGCCGTGTGAGCCTGTTGAATCCGAGACCGAATCCGATGATGAATCTACTGTCGAAGCCGGACTGACGGCAGAGGCGAGACCTCGGGTCACAGAAGAGATCGAGCCGGCCGCGCCGGAGATCGATCCGGTTGCCGAGTCCGCTGCCGAATCCGAGGTGGAAGCGGAAGCTCCGCCTTTGTCTGTCGAGCCGGGTGAGTCTGCTGAATCGGAGACCGAATCCACTTCAGAGCCTACTGCTGAACCCGAGGGCACGACAGAGGCGAGCCCTTCGTTCACTGAGGGGCTTTCGCTGGCCGCGCCGGAGATCGAAGCCGCCGAGCCCTATGTTGTACCAGTGACGGCAGTAGAGATTCTCCCTTTGCCCATCAACCCAAGGCTGATGTGGGAGCCGGAAGCAACGAAGATCGATTTCACAGACAACACCGCTATCGAACCCACCGTGGTGGCAAAGGTTCTGCCTTCGCTCACTGAGCCATGGGAGCCAACGCCGTCGGAGATCGAATTCGCGGCCCAACCCGCTACTGAGCCCAAAGCGGTTGCAAAACCGCGCTCTGCGTTCTTCGAGTGGTTGAGGCCGAAGCAGCCCGTGATCGAGCCTTCGGCGGACCCTGAGGCCGATCCCACGGACCCTGCCTAGTGGCGCCGCGCAGCGCCAGACGCGCAGTGGAACTTGCCCGGCACAAAAGATGTTTCTGCGCCTCGCACTCATCTCCCAGCGCACCGAAGCGAGCATCACAAGCCGATGTGATGCAAGGCACATCGTTCCATGCCCTTGCGGTGTCAAAGTTCCATGCGGACCGTCTTCGGAGTAGGGTCTCTGTGGATCGCGCTGAACATTGAAGCGCCGCGCGTCTTCGTCCGGACATGCAGGGCTTCTCAGGCGAACGCTTTCTTCTTTCATCTTCTACTCCCCGGACAGGGTCCGAAAGTTGGCAAGGTCCGATCCATGTCGCCCTCTCCAACTCGTCCGATTACAACGCGCTCGCGGCTGATGTGTGCTGCTTTTCAGCCGGCGCCGGCCGAGTTGCGTTCAGCGTATCCTGTGTCTAAACCCAGTCACGTCTGCTTGAAATAAGTGCGATGAGAAGCGGAGGAATGATGCAAAGCGCCGCCTGCGAAGTGCTCAACGCCCATGAAAAGCTGCTGATCGACCAGACGATTGCCGAGCACAAGGGCCGTCCCGGAGCGCTGCTCGGAATCCTGGAAACGGTACAGGCCGCCAATCCGCATAAATTCCTTTCGATGGAGTCGTTGCGCTACATCGCCGAGGAGACCGGCATACCTCCAGCCACCATCTACAGCGCCGCGACCTTCTTTGCGCTCTTCAATCTTGACCCGCAGGGCGACAACGTGATCTGCGTTTGCCGCGGCACGGCCTGCCACACGCGCGGCTCCCGCGACTTGCTCTCCAAGGTCTGCCTCGATCTGGGGTTGAGCGAACAGGAACCGAGCGACAGCAACGAGGCGGACAAGATGGCCCTCACCACCGCCGACCGCCGGTTCACGATTCGCACCGTGGCCTGCTTCGGCCAGTGCGCGCTGGCCCCGGTGGTTGAGGTGAACCACCACATTCTGAGCCACGTGAACGAGCGCACGCTGCAAAGGGAAGTGAAGGCTTTGGGACAGACTGGACAGCTTGGACAGACTGGACAAGGGAGGAAATAATGCCGCGAATTCAGGATATTGGCGCGTTCAATGCGGTTCGTGAATCCGGTCTTGCCAAGCTGATGCCGGGCGTTCCTCGCTTGACGGTGGGAATGGGAACCTGTGGCCGCGGCAATGGCGCCGAAGAGGTCTTTCATGCGCTCAACCAGGCCATTCATAGCAGCGGCGCCGATGTGGTTCTGGCCGGCGTGGGCTGCTTCGGCTCCTGCTTTCAGGAGCCGCTGGTGAGCGTGCGCCTGCCCGGAAATCCGCTGGTGGTCCTGCATCGTGTCCAGGCCAACGATGCCGCGCGCATCCTTGAGGGAGTCTCCACGCGCACCCTGCCGCCCGATCTCGTCTACTGCAAGATCGAGGAATGGGATCACATCACCACACAACTGAGATACGGCCAGGGTTATCCGGATATTCCGTCCTGGAACGCGATTCCCTTCTTCAAGGGGCAGAAGAAGATTGTTCTGCGCAACTGCGGGCTTATCAATCCCTCCGACATTGAGGAATATATCGCGGTGGGCGGCTATCAGGCCCTCTATAAAGTCCTGATCGATGGCCGGCCGGATAATGTCATCGACCAGATCAAGGCTGCCCGGCTTCGCGGACGCGGCGGCGCGGGCTTCCTCACCGGCAACAAGTGGGATTTTCTGGCCAAGGCCAAGGCCGACACCAAATACATCATCTGCAACGCCGATGAGGGCGACCCCGGCGCTTACATGAACCGCAACGAGATCGAGGGCGATCCCCACTCTCTCTTGGAAGGCATGATCATCGGCGCCTACGCCATGGGCGCCACCGAGGGCATCGTCTACGTGCGCGCCGAGTACCCGCTGGCCGTGAGCCGGTTGAATCGGGCCATCGAACAGGCGCGCGAATACGGCCTGCTGGGCACGAATATCCTCGATCGCGGCTTCAACTTCAACATCGCGCTGGTGCAGGGCGCGGGAGCCTTCGTCTGCGGCGAGGAGACGGCCCTGATCGCATCTCTCGAAGGCCACGCAGGCCGCCCGCATCCGCGCCCGCCCTTTCCCGCGCAGCGCGGCTTGTATGGCAAGCCGACCAACATCAACAACGTCGAGACCTGGTGCAACATCGCTCCCATCGTCACCCGCGGCCCCGCCTGGTTTGCCGAGACCGGCAGCGTCAAAAGCCCCGGAACCAAAGTCTTTTCGCTGGTGGGCAAGATCCAGAACACCGGCCTCGTCGAGATGCCGCTGGGCACTCCGCTGAAGAGCTTCATCTACGACATCGGCGAAGGCGCCGTGGCCGGCCGCCGCGTCAAAGCCGTGCAGACCGGCGGGCCCTCCGGCGGCTGCATCCCCGTCGAGATGCTCGATACGCCCGTCGATTACGAGAGCCTGGCGCAGATCGGGTCCATCATGGGTTCGGGCGGCATGGTCGTGATGGACGAAGACAACTGCATGGTCGATGTGGCCCGCTACTTTATCGAGTTCACTCACTCGGAGTCCTGCGGCAAGTGCGTGCCGTGCCGCGTGGGGCTGAACAAGGCGCTGCGCATCCTCAATGCGATCGCCGAAGGCAACGGAACCCGCGAACACATGGGCCTGCTCGATGAACTGGGACGGATGATCCGCGAGTCTTCGCTCTGCGGCCTCGGCCAGACCGCGCCCAATCCGGTGCTGACCACCATCCGCCACTTCCGCGAAGAGTACGAAGACCACATCGTCGCCCATCGCTGCCGCGCAGGCGTTTGCCAGGAACTCGCCCTCTCGCCCTGCGAAAACAGTTGTCCGCTGAGGATGAACATTCCGCGCTTCCTGGAGTTGTATCAAGAGGGCCGGCTGGAAGATGCCTTCGAGTCCGTGGTCCTCGACAACCCTCTGCCCGCCTCCACAGGAAGAGTCTGCCAGCATCCTTGCGATAACCGCTGCCGCCGCCAGTCCTTCGACGAGGTGGTGAACATGCGCGAGGTGCATCGCTTCCTGGCCGACGCCATCTATCAGTCCGATCTCTTTGAGCCGGTGCTCGAGCGGATCGTTGCGCGCAAACTCGCGCCCACGGGCCGCAAAGTGGCCGTGGCCGGCTCCGGTCCGACTGGCCTGACGGCCGCGTTCTATCTGGCCATGCTCGGCCACGACGTGACCATCTTCGAGGAGCGTGCCGAGGCGGGTGGCATGTTGCGCTTCGCCATTCCCGAGTACCGGCTGCCCAAGTCGGTCCTGCGCCGCGAGTTGGACCTCATCGAAGGCGCCGGCGTGAGGTTTGTCTTCAACACCCGCATCGGCTTCGACGTCCCACTCAACGATCTGGCCAGCCAGTTCGACGCCGTCTTCCTCTCCATCGGAACCTGGAAGGAATCCTGGCTCTATTTGCCCGGAACGGAGTTGAAGAACGTTTATCCCGCCCTGCCTTTCCTCGAATCGATCGCACGGCAGGATAAGCCGGCAATAAGCGAGGGCGCGCGCGTCGCCATCATCGGCGGCGGCAACGCGGCCATCGATTCGGCCCGCACCGTGATGCGCATGGGCGCGCAGGCCACCATCCTCTATCGCCGCGAGCGCAAGGACATGCCGGCCATCGACGAGGAGATTCAGGCCGCCGAGGACGAGGGTGTGCGCTTTATCTTCCTGGCGGCGCCCCATCGCATTCTGGGCGATGCCAAGGGCCAGGTCAAGGCCATCGAGATCGTCAAGACACGCCTCGGCGAGTACGACAAATCCGGCCGCAGAAAGCCGATTCCCACCGACGAGGTCCAGCGCTTCGAGTGCGACAGCGTCATCATGGCCGTGGGCGAGACCTTCGATCAGGACTTCTGCCGCGCCTCCGGCCTGGCCCTCAAAGAGGAGGGGACGATCATCGTGGATCGCTTCACCTACGAGACGAGCCGGCCCAATTTCTACGCAGGCGGCGATGTGATTACCGGCGCATCCAACGTCTCCAACGCCATGAGCTGCGGCAAACAGGCAGCGCGCAAGATGGACGAGCGCCTGATGGGCGAGAATCCGCGGGGCGAGTCCCGCTGGGAGCAGCTCAATCCCGCGTTCGAATACAGCCGTACGGCGCCGGGCGAGCCGAGCCTCAGCCGACGCCACGCGGCGCACGACGTAGCTGCCGCGGTCAGGGTTCGCTCGCAGCAAGAGGTGGTTGCCGGTCTCACTCCCAGGGAGGCGCTGGAAGAGTGCCGCCGCTGCCTGCGCTGCGATCTGCGCGCCACCGTTACCGCCAACTAATCGATAAAGGAGCGCCGACATGCCGACCAAGATCATCCCTGTCCGAATCGATGGGGAACTGGTGAACGCCACCGAAGGGCAGACCATTCTTGAGGCGGCCAGCGCCAACGGGAAGAAGATTCCCACGCTCTGCTACTTGAAAGGCCTCTCCGCAGTGGGAGCCTGCCGCGTTTGCATGGTCGAACTGGCCGGCACCGACCGTCTGCTGCCAGCCTGCACCACGCCCATTCAGGAGGGCATGTCGATCAAGACCGCCTCGGCCAAACTGACGCAATACCGCAGCATGGCCGTCGAGCTGCTGCTGGTCGAGCGCAACCACATCTGCGCGGCCTGCGTCTCCAACGGCCATTGCGAACTCCAGTCGATGGCCCGCGAACTCGGCATCACCCACGTGCGCTACGAGTACAACAACCCGCGGCTGGCGGTCGATATGACCCATCCCCGCTTCGTTCTCGATCAGAACCGCTGCATCCTCTGCACCCGCTGCGTTCGGGTCTGCGCCGAGGTCGAAGGAGCGCATGTCTGGGAGGTGGCCTCGCGCGGCATCTACTCGCGCCTCGTCAGCGACCTCAAAGACGACTGGGGCCAGGCATCCAACTGCAACGGCTGCGGCAAGTGCGTCCAGGCCTGCCCGACGGGAGCCCTGGCTGAAAAGGGCTTCTCGGTGACCGAAATGGTTAAGAAAGCCGACGCTGTCAGCCGCCTCGCCCGCCAAAAAGCTGTCTCCGCCAGCGGCGCCCACTAGCTGCTCGCCCGGAGCCGGCGCATCTTGCATCAAACATCGGAGTGCGGTACGACGTTTTATGCAACAGGATGCAATCCCATGAGAGCAGCAGTCACAGAGCGCCTTCGCAGACATCGCGATTCTCTGCGCGCGGCCCATTCGGCGCGCTCGAACTAGATCCCAGACTGAGGTTAACCGTGTGCTGGCGGTCTTTCTGGGGCTGGGCCGAGGTTCGCGTACTTGCGTTTGTTACTGCCATTTGTTCCAAGTCGCCCGCTCCCCGTAGAATCAACATGGGCGGACTCATGCCACTCTTGAGCCCCAGCCGGTCTTGACCGACAAGGAACAAATGAGCGAACAGGAACCAGGGATTTCCCCTCAGGCGGAGGCGGCATCGCCCGCGTGGATCAGGATCGAGCGAGCGCGTCATCCCCAACGGCCCTATCCTATGGACTTTATCGAGCAGATCTTCACCGATTTCAGCGAGATTCACGGGGATCGCGCCTTTGGCGACGATGAGGCCGTGGCTTGCGGCATGGCGCGGCTGGCGGGCGAAGAGGTGCTGGTGATCGGCAACCGCAAGGGCGGCAGCACGAAGGAAAGGGTGAGGCGCAACTTCGGAATGCCCCACCCCGAGGGCTATCGCAAGGCATTGCGCGCCATGAAGATCGCCGAGAAATTCGGCCGTCCGGTGATCAGCTTCATTGATCTGCCGGGAGCCTATCCCGGCCTGGGGGCGGAGGAGCGGGGCCAGGCCGAGGCGATCGCCCGCAATCTTTTGGAAATGTCGCGGCTGCGCGTGCCTACGATTTCTGTCATAAGCGGCGAGGGCGGATCGGGCGGAGCGCTGGCCCTGGCGGTCAGCGACCGCGTACTGATCCTGGAGAACGCTCTCTATTTTGTGATTACCCCCGAATCCTGCGCCGCCATCATGTGGCGCGACGCGGCACACAAGCAGTTGGCGGCCGAGGCCATGCGCATCTCCGCTCCGGAGGTCGCGGCGCTGGGCTGCGTGGACGAGATCGTCCTGGAGCCGCCAGAGGGCATCCACACTGACCGCGAGGCGGGCACGGGGCTGCTGGGGACGGCGCTCAAGAAACATCTGGCAGGACTCAAAGCGGTTCCGGTCGACGCCCTCGTCGCCGCACGCCAGGCGAAGTTTCGCAACATCGCACAGTTCTATACGGAAGGATAACTTTGGCGGCGCAAAGACGGATGGATGGATTTGGCGGCTTCGGTTCGCGGCGGAGAGACCCAGCTGGCGTGCGTGGGTCACGGCGCGGCCTGGGCGCGACTGGGGGATGCCGATGAGCGGATCCCTTGCTGGCGGCGGCCGGTTGCGCGCCTACCTCGAGTTTATCGCCGCAGTCGTCTATTTCTTCCTGGCGCGGGCGCTGGCCCATCGCGGCGCGCAGGGGCTGGCCAGTGAGCAGTGGCGGCCACTGACGGAGCAGGGAATTCTGCTCTTTCTTCTGGTGCTGGGCTATGCGTCGATGGGGTTTTGGCTCGACCGCCAGGATCATCCGGTTGGCGCGCAGGGGCTGCCCAGAAGGGCGGGCTGGCCAGCCGAGGCCGGGATGGGAGCGGCTGTCGGGTGGGCGCTGACCGTGGCGTGCGTACTCTCCATGGTGGCAGGCGGAGGGATCGCAATTGTGCTTGTCCTCGGGCCTTCGGCCTGGGTGTGGCTGCTGGCCGAGGCCGCGTTCTTCGCCCTGGCAGCGCTGGCCGAAGAGGTTGCCTTCCGCGGCTACGGGTTCCAGCAATTCGAAAAATCCGTAGGTTCGCTCGGCGCGGCATTGGGCTTTGCGGCCTTCTACGCCATTGTGCAGGCGCTTATTCCGGGGTCGCTGCAACTCGTGCCAGGATCGAGCCACGCCAGCGTCGCCGTGTCGGTGGCATTGAGCTTGGTGCTTTCCACGGCGTACCTGCGCACTCGCGCGCTGTGGGTGAGCTGGGGGATCAACTTCGGTTGGAAGGCCAGCCGCGCGCTGGTTTTCGGGCTTGCCATCGGCGGCGTCAGCAGCCACTCGCCCGTGGTCCAGGGCAATCCCATGCGGCCGTTCTGGCTCACGGGCGGGGGCTATGGCCTGGACGGCAGTTGGGTGACGTTTGCCGTTCTGCTGGTGGCGCTGCCAGTGGTTTATCGGCTCACGCGCGAACTGGACTACCGCTACAACGCGCCGGAGATTGTGCCAGGGGGCATTCCCGTCGATCTTGACGCGGCGGCCCGTCAGCAGCATGAAGCCGCCACGCGACAGGCCGAGCCCGCCTCTCCCTCTCTGATTCAGATTCTGCCCGTCTCCACGCCGCCGCAGGCACCACGGCCTGAGGCTTCCCCAACAGGCCAGACTCCCAAAACAAACTGATTTCCGCTCTGTTGTTTGCGCCACATTCCAATAGCGCCTGACAACGGATTTGCCTTTTTCACTTCAACCGGGCTATCTTTTCGACAATGCAGTACGCATGCATGGGAGGTTCCCATGATCCGACTATCTTTCCCCCAGGGGACGCGGCCAGTTCCCCCAGTGGTCCTGAGCGCCTGCCATTTGAGCAGCTTGCTGCGCGGGTGCGCATGCTGCGCCGTTGCCATCTTGCTGTTCGCCGCCAGCGCCACAGCCCAGGTTATCGTCGTCAATTCGCGCACCGGGACGGTGACGAACGATTCCGCTGGCCAGTCCTCGGTAGACCGGCGCTATCAGCAGATCACGCCGACCAATGTTCCGCTCCCCAACTCGCAGCTTGACGCCAAGGCGCGCCTGGAACTCATCCGGTTGCTGCAAGCCGAGCAGGGCTTTGCCATGCGCCCCTTTCCGCGCGGCCACAAAGGGCTGACGCTCGTTGCCAACGGAAAGCTGGAGCCCGCCGGAGAGGCGTACCTGAACATGGTCACCACCGAAGGACTTTCCGCCAAACCCAGCGATCGAGTCGTGCTCACCGACATCACGTTCGACCACGCGAAGATGGTCTTCGACATCAACGGCGGACCGGACAAGAAGCACCGTTTTCTGAGGCACATTCAGATCGGGGCCGGGCCGACCATGAACCCGGTGGTCGCAGACGATGGGATGGAGCCGGTTGGCGCGCGCCTCACTCTCGTTTTCGATGGTTATGTTCCAGGGTTGACCGGCGCGCAGGTGAAGGCGCTGCTGGCGCCCCTCATCTCGTTCGACCTGAAGACTCCTGTTCAAGCATTCACAGATACTCTGCCCCCGACCCTGAAAGAGGCCATCCTCAACCACCATGTGCTGGTGGGCATGAGCACGGACATGCTGCTGTTTGCCATGGGGCAGCCGGACCACAAGTCGCGTGAACTGGATGGGCAGAAGCCTTTCGAAGAGTGGATCTACGGCCGTCCTCCCCAGGAAGTGGACTTTGTTCGCATCAACGGCAACCGGGTGATTCGCGTGGAGGTGGCCAAGATGGGTGAGACTCCCATCGTCTTTACCAAGGACGAGGTGGCAGGGCTGATGCGCACAGACGGCACCCCGTTGATCCCCAGCCAGCCGAGTACCCGCACCGTCGGGATGGGCGACACCGAACACAACTCCGACACCCAGGCGGCCGCTGCTCCGCCTACCCTGCGTAATCCCGGCGAAGAGCTGCCCACCGATAAGGATACCGGGGTGATGAAGCCGGTGCGATTTCCCAAGCCGAAACCAGATCCCCAGCCAGGCGCAAATCCTGACGGTGAGCCAGCGGCCCAGCCTTCAGCTCCGGCGCAAACATCGGGCGGCGGACAGCCTTCGCCGCCGGACGCCGCAAGTTCCGCTCCGGTCAAGCCGGCTCCAAACTCCACCCAATTGTTATGAGGCGGTCCACGCAGCCATCATGTAAACTGGTCTGAGCGAGTCCCGTTGCCTCCAAGCAATTATCGGACCGCGACGTTGAAGCCGCGCGCAGGCATGATGCGCGTGTGCGCAGAGACACCCCCGAAGAAGGAGAAGCACCCGACCGATGGCCAAGATTGCTAAAACAGGTGACCGCAAGAAGGAAATGGACACAACGAAATCGACCGACTGTCCTAAGTGCAAGAAGCCGACGCGCATCGTCAAGCGCGTCAAGGACCGCGAGCGCGGCATTCCAGGCGGCGTCTATATCTCATGCTCCGCCTGTGACTTCTACGAGAAACTGTAAGTGTAACTTGCAGAATGACCGGAAAGAAAACGCGGCCAGGGTGACTGGCTGCGCGAGTCCGCAACCTATAGTCCGCCGCTCATTTCTTGCTGAATTCCGGGATCGATTTGTAGAGTCCTGGCGCATGGGCGCGGCTCACCGCCGCTTCTTCTCAAGCGTTTGATCGATCAGATTCTCATAGGCCTGTAGCGCGCGCTCGATCTGGAACTCCTCGACGAAGGGATGGGCAAACCGTTCTCCCGGCCGCAACGCATGAAGAGCCGCGAGCAGGGAATCGGCAAGGGCTTCGGAGGAGATTTCGGGGGCGAGCCACACCCCAGGTTGATGGCGCACCAGTCCCGCCAAGCCTCCGGAAGCCGGCAAGGCGACGATGGGGAGCCCAGCGGCAGCCGCCTCCAGAAGGACATTCGGCATGCCTTCATGCCGGGACGGAAGTACGAATAGCGTTGCCGCTGAGAAACGCGTCCATGGCGATGCAAGGTAGCCTTCAAAGCACACCACGGGGTCCAGCCCCATAGCATGGCACTGAGCCTTCAGCGCCGCCTCTTCCGAGCCAGCGCCCGCAATCAGCAGACTGGCGTCTGGAAACTCCGCCCGCACCGAAGCCAAAGCCCTGAGCAGCAGGTCGAAGCCCTTTTCTCGCGAGAGCCGCCCCACCGCCAGCAAACGGGGGCCGGAGCCGTTCAACTCGGCCGGATTCAAGCCGACAAAATTGCGAATTCCCTCCACATCCACAGGGTTGGAAAGCACCACCAGCCGACTCTTCCGAACCCCCATATCCCTGGCTAGATCCTCGGCCATCGAATATGTCTGGCAGATGATCCGGTCCGCCCTGTTGTACAAAAGCCGGTACAGAAGGCGAGTGGTCCAGGAAAGCCCCGCAAAGGCCGACGTCGCGGAGACCGTCCCATTCTGGCGCACCAGAACGCGAGTCCTATGCGGGAAAAAGGGGCGCAGCAGCAAAACCAGGAAGTTCAGGTGGAACATTCCCGACAGGATCAGATCCGGCTTCAGCCGGCGAACCAGCCGCAACAAGGGAAGGGCTCCGGTGCGCACCCTGGAGGCGCCCAGCGGGTGAACTTTGACCCAGGGCGGTAGCGCCACATCGTCGCTCGACGCCTGCGTGATCAGCCCCAGATGCAAGTCGTACTTCTCGGCGGAGAGGCCCGCCGCCAGAAGAGCTGTCACACGCTCCGCTCCGCCCCCGCCAAGATGCGGTATCAGCAGGAGAACCGTAGAGCGTGAACCAGAAGACATGTGGAAAAACCTCAAAATCTCTCAGAGTATAAAGCAAACGATCTCAGAAAATCCGCAATTGACGCCTATTTATCCAGAAGCCATTTTCTTCTTGACATTGTGAACCAAATTAATGTTTCCTTAAAATACTCAATCACCTTATCTCCTGCGAGAGACCAACTTTCAGGTTTCCTTTGCGTTGTCACGAGAGGAGCGCCCAAGGCGGGAAACGGGAATGGACCTTCCGAGGCATCTAATCGCCCGGTAAAGCGTCCAGTTGGAGCAGAAACCCGAGACCGTCGAGCACGTTTCCTCTTTCGTCTCCGAAAGCGGTTCTATATCGGGAGGCGAAGTTCCTTTCCAGGGGGGCTCGTGTTCGAACGCAGCAAGGATCACGCCAGTTCTGCTTTTTTGCCTTCATTTTTTCGCGCGCGCAACAGATTTTCGCCTACCGCCCCAGTTCCGGGTCACCCGGCCCATCCTTTGCACCGCCCCCACATCGTCGTGGGCATCACCAGCGCGCAGACCTGCCTCGTCCTGAGCGGGCGCTTGCGCGCGCTGCGCGAAGAGGGATTCCGGGTGACGCTGGTCTCAAGCCCCGGCGACCTGCTTACTCGCACCGCCGCTGAAGAAGGGGTTGATTCGTTTGCCCTTCCCATGCGCCGCGAGGTGGCTCCGATGGCCGATCTCATGTCGCTCGCGCGCCTGTGGTGGCTGCTCCACCGGCTTAAGCCGGATATGACGGAATTCAGCACGCCCAAGGCCGGACTGCTAGGCTCGATCGCCGCCATGCTCTGCGGCGTGCCGGCTCGCGTCTATTTCCTTCGGGGACTGAAGCTGGAGAGTTGCACTGGATTCAAGCGCAGGATTCTGCTGGCCGCCGAGAGACTGGCCTCGGCCTGTTCTCATATCGTGATATGCAACAGCGACAGTTTGCGCAAGGAAGCGCTCGGCCTGGGCGTTGCGCCCGAGGGCAAGCTGTGCCTACTGGGCGGCGGCAGCAGCAACGGCGTCGATGTCGAGCGGTTCTCGCCCGGATCGTGCAATAACCGCGAAGAGCTTGGCCTTCCGGCAGATGCCCATGTGGTGGGATTTGTGGGCCGCTTGACGCGCGACAAGGGCCTGCCGGAGCTGGTTGAGGCATTCGACGCCATTTTGGCGGCAAGGCCCAGCGCGCATCTCTTGCTGGTGGGCTGGTTTGACGCCGCCGAAGATGCGCTCAGCCAGAAACTTCGCTCCCGGATCAAGAACCATCCAAGGATTCATTTGACGGGGTACGTCGCCGATACGGCCCCCTATTATCGCGCCATGGACGTGATGGTGCTGCCCACCTGGCGGGAAGGCTTTCCGAATGTCGTCCTGGAGGCCGCGGCCACTGGAATTCCTGTCGTCACCACGCTATGCACCGGCTCCCGCGACGCCGTGGTGCCGGAGGTGACCGGTTTGCTGATCCCACCCGGCTACCCGGTGGCCATCCGCGAGGCCGTGCTGCAACTGCTGCACAACCCGGAGCGCCGCTGCCGCATGGGACGGGCGGCGCGCGCTTGGGTTCTCGAGCACTACGTCAACGGGCGCGTTCTGGGCCGAACAGTGCGCTACTACAAGAGCTTGCTTGACTTGCATCTGCCAAGGAATTCAGGAGGCAAGCGGGTCTCCGGCGACTCCGCGCTCCATCCGGTCTAGCGGCAGCGCCATTCTCCCGCGCTGGAAGCTCAAAGGTTGAAGCCTTGGGCCGTGCTCAGGCATCTTCTTGAGTGAGGGTCGTAATGGTCTTTTTAACGCGCCGGGCTACGTTTTCCGCCTCGCACTACTACTGGAACCCGGACTGGCCTGAGGAGATGAACCGGCAGGTCTTCGGTCGCTGCGCAAATCGCAACGGGCACGGGCACAACTACACTCTGGAGGTTACGGTGGCGGGCGAGCCCGACCCAGTGACGGGCTTTGTGGTTGATCTCAAATGGCTTAAAGCAGTGATCGAGGGCGAGGTGCTGGCCGACTGGGACCATCGCCACCTGAATCTGGAGTCGCCCGAATTTGCCGAGTCGAAGCTGATTCCAACCACAGAGAACATTGCCATCGCGGCGTGGAAGCGGCTGGAGCCGGCGGTGACGGCAGCGGGCGGGGCGCGATTGAGCCGGGTGCGGGTCTATGAGACGCCGGAGATCTTTGCCGAATACCGGGGTGAGGCATGAAGGCCTATTTTGGCCGCCGCTACCTGGTGAGCGCCAGCCACCGGCTTCATGCGGAGGCGCTCTCAGAGGCAGAAAACCGGGCCACGTATGGCAAGTGCAACAATACCCACGGACATGGGCACAATTATGTCGTGGAAGTGCTGGTGGGCGGAGCGGTGGACGCGGAGACCGGCATGGTTGTGAATATGGCGGCGTTGGATGAGGTGGCGCGGAAGCGGGTGGTGGAGCGATTCGATCACGCCAACCTCAATCTCGACCCGCTCTTTGCGAATCGGACGCCGACGACAGAGAATCTGTGCAGGGCGGTCTTCGGGTTGTTGAAGGATGCGCTGCCGGCCGGCGAACTGGAGCATGTGCGCGTGGAAGAGACTGAGAACAATTTCTTTGAGTGCGTTGGCGAGTGAAGGCGATATCTGGTTTTTGGGCTGCGCAGGCTGCGGGAGTTTGCGGTGTTCCGCTCAGGAAAACGATGTTTGGAAGTGAAACACGCCCGATTCCCCAGGGCGAGAGGATTAGGACTATGGCACAGACGATTGCAGTGAGCAAGGCGATTCATCGGGCGGTGGAGATCGACGACGGGCTGAGTGAAATCAGCACGCAGGAGTTGTACCGCAAGATTATCAGCCGGTTGGGCGAAGATCCCGGCCGCCAGGGACTGCTGGCCACGCCGGCGCGCGTGGAGAAGTCGATGGCCTACCTGACCAGGGGCTACGACGAAGACCCCACGAAGATCCTACGCGGGGCTCTCTTTGACGAGGACTACGACGAGATGGTGATCGTCAAGGACATCGAGATGTTCTCGCTCTGCGAACATCACATGCTGCCCTTCTTCGGCAAGGTGCATGTGGCCTATATCCCAAAGGGCAAGGTGATTGGGCTTAGCAAGATACCGAGATTAGTTGAAGTGTTTTCGCGGCGTCTTCAAGTGCAGGAGCGGCTCACGCGCCAGATTGCCGACGCCATCCAGGATGCGATTGCTCCGCAGGGCGTGGGGGTGGTCATCGAGGCGCGCCACCTGTGTATGATGATGCGCGGCATCGAGAAGCAGAACTCTTCGACGGTGACCTCGGCCATGGTGGGCTGCTTCCGCCAGAAGGAGACACGGCTGGAGTTTCTGTCGCTGGTGCGGCAGCCGGGTTCGGGCGGGGCATGACCAGCGGGCGCGAGCGAGAGGTCGCAGTGGGCCGGTCAGCTAAAGTGAATAGGTGAACGGACTTCTCGTTATCGACAAGCCGGGCGGCATGACCAGCCATGATGTGGTGGGCCGGCTGCGCAAGATCACCGGCGAGCGGTCCATTGGCCATTTAGGCACGCTGGACCCCATGGCTACCGGCGTTCTGCCTTTGCTGCTGGGCAAATTCACCCGCCTGGCGCAGTATTTCTCTTCGGCGGAAAAGAGCTACGCGGGGACGATTCGCTTCGGATTCGCAACCGACACCTACGACGCCGAGGGCCAGCCTGCCGGGGAAGACTGCCCGCCGGCGTTTACGCTGGAGCAGGTGCGCAACGCTGCCGCCCGCTTTCATGGCGAGATGGAGCAGATGCCGCCGTCGTACTCGGCAAAGAAGATCGCCGGCACACCGGCCTACAAGCTGGCGCGCGAAGGCAAGCCGGTGGAACTCAAGGCCGTTACTATCCGTATTGTTTCCTTCGAGATTGCTGCGCTCGAGGGGGCCGAGGCGGCCTTCAGGATGAGCATCAGCGCAGGGGGGTATGTGCGCTCGGTGGCGCATGAGCTGGGTCAGGATCTGGGCAGCGGGGCGCACCTGAGCAGTTTGCGGCGCACGCAGGCCGGGGTCTTCACGCTGAGCGATGCGCATACGCTGGAGGAATTGGCTCCGCTGGCTGGAAACGTCGAAGCTCTGGAGGAGCTTTGCGTGCATCCGCGCAGCCTTTTGCCGGAGATGCCTTCAGTCACGGGCGACGAGAGGTCTCTGGGGCGGCTGAGAAATGGGGCTCAGGCCAACCTGCCGGAGTTTTCGGGGGCGTCGATGGTGAAGGTCTTTGCCGGGCAGCGCGAGCTTGTTGGGATTGCAAAGCGAATCGCGGGGACGCTCTTTCAGCCAGTGGTGGTGTTGGGGTGAGAGAAGGGAATAGGGAGTAGGGAACAGGGAATAGGGAGTAGCGAACAGCTTCGCGCCTATCCTTTGCATTTGTTCTTTTTAGAGGTGAAAAGGTTGAACTGCCCGGACATTTCAGCTTTTTTGGGCCGCAGCTGCTTGTATCTCCGCAAGGCTAGCTATTCCCTATTTCCTACTCCCTATTCCCTGTCTTTGCGCAGCAAAGGCGCCAGTGCCGGCAGCAGCGTCCGCGCGATGATCTCGGAGCCTTTGGCGGTGGGATGGATGCCATCGGGCTGAATCGTTCCAGGAACGCTGACCAGGTCTTTGTAGATCATGGGTACGAAAGCAATGTGATGCCTGGCTGCCAGGTCGCGGAAGACCTGATCGAAGGCATGTATGTAGTCTGGGCCGTAGTTAGGCGGCAGGGTAATGCCAGCGAGAAGAACCTCGATGTGGGCGTTTTCCAGGGCTGTCAGGACCGCGTCGAGGTTGCGGCGGGTTTCGGTCAGAGGCAGGCCGCGGAGACCGTCGTTGCCGCCGAATTCGACGATGACCAGCGCCGGGTGCAGAAGCAGGATGGAGCGCAGATTGGCGACGGCGTCCTTGGTGGTGGCGCCGCTGGTGCCCTGGTTACTGACTTTGTAGTGGTAGCCGCGGGCATCCAGATCGCGCTGTAGAGCGTCGGGAAAGGATTGGCCGGTCTGGAGGCCGTAGCCGGCGGTGATGCTGTCGCCGTAGCAGACGAGCAGAGGCCTGTCGGCGGCCAACAGGGGCAGCGCCGCGATCAGCAGACCAAACGAAACGAAGATCGAGCGGCGAACGTCCACAGAAACAGTGTAGCGAAGAGCAGGGAATCGGGAGGCGGCAAGAGTGATCGAGGTTCGTGACGCGAAGAAGTGGATTCAGAACGGCGCGCGGCGGGTGGAGATTCTCAAGGGGATCTCGCTTGTGATTCCGGCTGGCCAGTTTGTGGCCATACTGGGGGCGAGCGGCAGCGGGAAAAGTACGCTGCTGGGTCTGCTGGCGGGGCTGGACACGCCCAGTTCTGGCGAGATTTGGCTGGACGGCGTACCGATCCACAACCTGGCCGAGGCGGAACTGGCGGCTGTGCGCGGCGCGAAGATCGGGTTTGTCTTCCAGTCCTACCAATTGATTCAGACGCTGACGGCCCTGGAAAACGTGCTGCTGCCCTACGAGTTGAATGTGGAGGGCAGCGGCCTGGAAAAGGCGCGGCAACTGCTGGACGAAGTCGGCCTGAAGGAGCGCATGGACCACTATCCGGTGCAGCTCTCCGGGGGCGAGCAGCAGCGCGTGGCGCTGGCGCGGGCGTTTGTCGTGGAGCCGCCGATTGTGATGGCCGATGAGCCGACGGGCAATCTGGACTCGGCCAACGGGCGGCTTGTGCTCGATCTGTTGCTGGAGCGGAATCGCAAGAAGGGCGCAACGCTGGTGCTGGTGACGCACGACCCCGAGGTGGCCAGCAGCGCCGACCGCAAGATCGTGCTGCGGGACGGGATGGTGGTGGAAGACAGTTTGCCTTGCGCGGCAGAGGCAGCGGGGCAGGCGCAGAATGGCTAAGCGCGCATTGAGTTGGAAGCGGGCTGGGGCCATTGGCTGGCGGGATCTGCGCTCCGCGCCTGGCAAATTCGGGTTTGTCGTTCTCTCCGTGGCCGTGGGCGTGGCGGCGCTGGTGGGGGTGCGGGGGTTCAGCGACAGCTTTCGCCGGACTTTGGGCACGGAGGCGCGTTCGCTGATGGCCGGCGATCTGAGCGCACGGCTCTTCCATGAACCGACTGCCGAGGAAACGAGCAAGATTGCGGCGATTGCGCAGCGGAGCCTGCCGGGAATCCGCACGACCTGGGTCACGGAGACGATTTCGATGGCTTCTGTTTCCTCTGAGCCTGGGATTTTTCCGGTCCCTCTGCTGGTTTCGCTGAAGGCTGTGGACCCGGCTGAGTATCCGTTCTACGGGACTGCCGAGCTTGAGCCGGCGATGAGTCTGCGCCAGGCTTTAGATGGCGATTCGGCGGTCGTGGCCGAGGAGTTTCTCATCCGGCTGAATGCGCGGGTGGGACAGACCTTACGGCTGGGCGGCAGGGAATTCAGGATTGCGGCGGTGCTGACGCAGGAGCCGGACCGCATGACAGCCGGGGCGGGCATGGGGCCGCGCGTGATGATCTCGGAGGCGGCGCTGGCGCGGACAGGCCTACTGGCACCGGGCAGCCGGGCCAGCCAACGGCTGCTGATGAAGCTGCCGCCGCAGGCCGACCCCGTTTTGCTGCGCAAGCAGGTCGAGACAGCCCTGCCCGAAGCGCAGGTGATGGATTACCGCGAGGGCAATCCTGCGCTCAGCAAGGGACTCGATAACGCCACCGCGATTCTGAGCCTGATCTGCCTGGTAGCCATGGTTCTGGGAGCAATTGGCGTGGCAATGGCGATGCACGCGCACCTGGAGCAGCGCATGGATATGCTGGCCATCTTGAAGGCTTTGGGCGCTGGCTCGGGCGATCTGCTGCGGATTTTTCTTCTCCAGACCTTGGGCCTGGGGCTTGCCGGAGGCGTGCTGGGCGTGGCAGCGGGCGTGGGCGTGATGGCAGCGCTGCCAGCGGTCTTCGGCAACCTTTTGCCGGTTCACGCGCAGTTGGAGTTTCCCTGGCAGTCGGTCGCCGCGGGGTTGGGAACGGGCCTACTGACCACGCTGCTGTTTTGCATGCCGCCGCTGCTTGATGTTCGGAACGTGCGGCCTGTGCTGGTGTTGCGGCGGCTGGTAGAGCAGGGGCCGGAAGGCCTCGGCGGCTGGTTGGCTGGCTGGTGGGCGCGCCGTCTGCAAGTGTTGCTGTCGGCGATTGTGGTGCTGGCGCTGGGCGCGATTGCCTGGGCGCTCTCCGATTCTGCCAAGGTGGGAGTGTGGTTTGCGCTGCTGTTTACGATTGCGCTCGTGGTGCTGCTGATGCTGGCGGCGGTGACGTTGTGGGTTCTGCGCTTCCTGCTCAATCGCGTGCGGCTGCGGCTGCCATCGTTTCTGCGGCACGGGCTGGCGAATCTGTATCGGCCGGGAAACCAGTCGGCTGCGGTATTGGCGTCGCTGGGTACTGGAGTGATGCTGATCCTTGCGGTCTACCTGATGCAGTCGGCCATCTTGAGAGATTTGCGCGAGACCACCTCGCCCAGGCTGCCGAATGTCTTCCTTGTCGATGTTTCGACCGATGAGGTTGCGGGCGTAAAGGAGTTCTTCGCGCGCCAGCCGGGAGTGATCCAGACGCTGGGCCAGTCGCTGGATCTGATGCCGGTGGTGACCGGGCGATTTGTTTCGCTCAACGGGAAGCCGGTAGAGCAATTGAAGGAGCAGCATTTTCCGCGGCAGATGCTGCAAAATGCCCGGTTGAGCTGGGCAGACGCGCCGCCGGCGG
>JBEKPI010000013.1:0-34959 GCA_049520855.1 Occallatibacter sp. | reverse complement strand
GCTGCTGGTGGCGAGCATCGGCGTGGCGATTCCCGCCGACAAGGATACCTATGGCTACCTGAGCGAGCACCATAGCTTCGGCGAGACCGAGGAGCAGGCGGGCGAGTACGCCGAGGAGCTGGCCGCCGAGATGCTGGCCACCACGCTGGATGTGGAGTTCGATCCGGACAAGAGCTGGGACGAGAAGAAGGAGATTTACCGCATCTCCAACAAGATCGTGCGGACCAGCAACGTGACGCAGTCGGCGGTGGGCGACAAGAACGGGCGCTGGACAACGACGATCGCCGCCGCAGTGCTGATTTTGGAGGAGTAGGGAATGTCGTGCGGCAGACGTTTGAGGCCAATTCCGCCAGTGCGGGGTTGGCCTTGCTGCATGGCTGCGGAGGAATGAACGGCGAGGCGATGGGCAACAGACGCACATATAAAGTCGGGCTGGTGCAGATGAGCATGGGCGCGGAGCCGGAGGCCAACTTCGCCGCCGCGGTCGAGCATATTCGCGAGGCGGCGCGGATGGGGGCTAACATTGTGTGCCTGCCGGAGCTGTTCCGGGCACAGTATTTTTGCCAGCGGGAAGAGCTTGCGCTCTTTGACCTTTCGGAGGAGATACCTGGCCCGTCCACAGCGCGGCTGGGGGAAGTGGCGCGGGAGGCGGGGGTTGCGATTGTTGCTTCGCTGTTTGAGCGGCGCGCGCCGGGGCTTTATCACAACACGGCGGTCACGTTGAACGCGGAGGGCGCGATTGCCGGGGTCTATCGCAAGATGCATATACCGGACGATCCGCTTTATTACGAGAAATACTACTTCGCTCCGGGCGATCTGGGTTTTCAGGCCGTGGACACCGAGTTTGGCCGCGTGGGCACGCTGGTTTGCTGGGACCAGTGGTATCCCGAGGCGGCGCGGCTCACCGCTCTGAAAGGCGCGGAGGTGATCTTCTATCCGACGGCGATTGGCTGGCATCCGGCGGAGAAAGACGAGTTTGGCGCGGCGCAATATGAGGCGTGGCAGACGATTCAGCGGTCGCACGCAATTGCGAACGGTGTGTATGTGGCGGGAGTGAACCGCGTGGGCGTTGAGCATGGCGATGTGCTGGGGAATCGCGTTGAGGGGGCGGGGCTGGAGTTCTGGGGCGGAAGCTTCTTGGCCGATCCGTTTGGGCGGGTGATCGCCAAGGCCTCGCACGACGCGGAGGAGATATTGATTGGCGAGATCGACCTGGGGCTGATCGAGGAGACGCGGCGCAACTGGCCGTTTTTGCGCGACCGGCGGATTGATGCATACGGGCCGATGACCAAGCGATTTCTCGATCCGGCGAGTGCGTGGCCGGCGGACGGAGATGGCGAGTAGAAATGTCCGATTCGCTTTCGACCGCAAAGACGCCGCGCGCGCTGGGCTACAGGATGCCCGCCGAGTGGGAGCCGCATGAGGCTACATGGCTGGCCTGGCCGCATAATCCCGAGGATTGGCCGGGGAAGTTTCAGGCTATTCCGTGGGTCTATGCGGAGATTGTGCGCCTGCTGGCAGCGCGGGAGCGGGTGCATCTGCTGGTCGAGGACAAGAAGGCGCAACAGCGGGCGAAGGGAGTTTTAGAGCGGGCGGGCGCGAATTTCGAACAAGTTAGTTTCCACTTATGGCCGACCAATCGCAGTTGGACGCGGGACTCTGGGCCGATCTTTGTGCGGAACGCAGAGGAAAAGGTTGGAATCACCAACTGGCGCTTCAATGCTTGGGCTAAATACTCCGACTGGCCGCTTGACGATCAGGTGCCGGGACGAGTTACTGAGTTACTCGGATTGCCATCATGGCAACCTACGATTGAGTTAGCTGATGGGTCTTCGCGGCGGTTGGTTTTGGAGGGCGGATCGATCGACACGAACGGGGCGGGGATTTTGCTTACGACCGAGGAGTGCCTGCTGAGTGAGGTGCAAGAGCGCAATCCAGGGGTTGGCCGCGCGCAATTGGAGCAGGCGTTTCACGATTATCTTGGCGTTGACAAGGTGATTTGGCTCAATCGCGGCATTGCCGGCGACGATACGCATGGGCACATCGATGACATCAGCCGGTTTGTAGGGCCGACGACGATTGTAACTTGCGTTGAGCCGAAGACGAGCGATCCGAACCACGCGCCGCTGGCAGAGAATCTCGATAGGTTGAAGGCCGCGCGCACGCTCGACGGAAAGCAGGTTGACTTAGTCGAGCTGCCGCTGCCGCGCCCGGTGGTCTTCCGAGGGCAGCGGCTGCCGGCAAGTTACGCTAACTTCTACATTGCGAATAGGCTGGTGCTGGTGCCTACCTTTCATGACGCCAACGACCGCGTGGCGCTGAACGCGCTGGCTGAGGTCTTTCCGGGGCGCGAAGTGATTGGAATCCACAGCGTTGATTTGGTCTGGGGGCTGGGCACGCTGCATTGCATGACGCAGCAGCAGCCGGCTGAACACCCCACGGACGAAGACCTGTCCGCGGGAGCCCCGGCGGCGCTACCATTGAAACCATGATCGACGATCTGGAAGCCATGCAAGCCGCACTCGACGAAGCCCGCCTGGGGGCGGAGGCGGGCGAGGTGCCGATTGGCGCGGTGGTGGTGCGCGAGGGGGAGATTGTCGCGCGCGGGCAGAATCGCGTGCTGCGCGACCTGGACCCCACGGCTCATGCGGAGATTGTCGCGATGCGCGCGGCGGCAGTGGCGCTGGGAAACTACCGGCTGCCAGGCTGCACGCTGTATGTGACGCTGGAGCCGTGCGCGATGTGCGCGGGAGCGATGATTCATGCACGGCTGGATCGGCTGGTCTTTGCGGCAGCCGATCCCAAAGCGGGCGCGGCGGGGTCGGTGCTTGCGGTGCTGAATCACCCGCAGCTTAATCACCAGATGATGGTGGAGCAGGGGATTTTGGCTGAGGAAGCGGCGGAGTTATTGCGGAGCTTCTTTCGGGAGCGGCGGTAGAGCTAACTTCTCGTTAGTGCCCTGATGCGCTCGGATTCCGCCGGCCATTTTTCGGCTAACTCGGCATAAGTTGCGCTACGGTAGTCGGCGAAGTCGAAGCCGGGGGTTACTGTGCAACCGAGCAGGGCGACTTTGCCTTTGCCGAGGAGGCGCGTGCCTTGCCAGACTCCGGCGGGGACGACGAGTTGGACGTGTTGGGCGGCCGCTAAATCCGGGCCGAGAATGAAGACGGCGGAGCGGCCATCGGGGAAGAGTTGGAGCATTTCGACCGGGTCGCCGAGATAGAAGTGGAAGATCTCGTCGGATGCGAGGACGTGCATCTCGGAGAAGGTTCCCGCCTGCAACAGGTAGTAAATCGCGGTGCCGACGGAACGCGAGCCGCGCGGAAGCTCGACTCTTTCACTGGCGGCGTAGGTCTGGCGGTAGAAGCCGCCCTCGACCGGGTGCGGTTCGAGCCTCAACAACGCCTTGATTTCGTTGGCGGTCATTCTCCCTGATCGTAGCAGCAAAAAGCCGCGTAGAATGATCGCATGAAGGTGCAAATGTATGGCGTCTCGTGGTGCGGAGATTGCCGGGCGGCGCGGAAGTTTCTTGAATCGCACGGGATCGAGTACACGGAGATCGATGTGGACCGCGACCGCGAGGCCTCGGCCGAGGTGGTGCGGCGGGTGGGCAAGCGGGCCGTGCCGCAACTGGTGATCGACGGCGAGTGGTTTCAGCCATACAAGCCGGGGCGGGGGCTGCTGGTGGATGAGCTGAGCGAACGGTTGGGGATTGTGCGGGGATGAGGCCGTGGGTTCGTGGTTTTCCACTCATTCCGCAAAGAACGCGGAATGGATGGGGCACGGAGGGGTTGCTCGTACAATCGAGAGTTGGGGCAGGGCCGCGGAATGCGGCTCTGGCAAGGAGTTCGCCTTGATTGACCGCTATACTCGCCCGGCGATGGGCCGCATCTGGACCGAAGAGAACAAGTACCGCTGCTGGCTGGAAGTGGAGTCGGCGGCAAGCACCGTGCTGGCCGAGGACGGCGTGATTCCCGCCGAGGCGGCGGAGGCGATTGCTACCAAGGCAAGCTGCTCGGCGGCTCGCGTGCAGGAGATCGAGGCGGAGGTGAAGCACGACGTGATCGCCTTCACGACGGCTGTGGCCGAGAGCCTGGACGCGCAGGGTCTCGGGGCCGAGTCGCGCTGGCTGCACTACGGGCTGACCTCGAACGACATTGTGGACACGGCGCAGGCGCTGCAAGTGAAGGAGGCTTCGGGGCTGATACGGGCAGGGCTGACGGCGCTGCTCGGAGTGCTCAAGCGGCGGGCTGTCGAGTTCAAGCACACGCCGACGATCGGGCGGACGCATGGGATTCATGCCGAGCCGACGACTTTTGGGCTCAAGCTGCTGAATTGGTACGCCGAGATGGAGCGCAACCTGGCGCGGTTTGACGCGGCTGCGGAGGATATGCGCGTGGGCAAGCTGTCGGGCGCGGTGGGGACGTTTGGCCACCTCAAGCCGGAACACGAGGAGCGGATCTGCGCGCGGCTGGGGTTGAAGCCCGCGCCGGTGGCGACGCAGGTGATTCAGCGCGATCGGCACGCCGCGTATATCTCGACGCTGGCGATTGTCGCGAGCACGCTGGACAAGATCGCCGTCGAGGTCAGGCATCTGCAACGGACCGAGGTGCGCGAGGCGCAGGAGTACTTCAGCGAGAAGCAGAAGGGCTCGTCGGCGATGCCGCACAAAAAGAACCCGATCACTTCGGAGCAGATCAGCGGACTGGCGCGGGTACTGCGGGGCAATGCGCAGGCGGCCTTCGAGAACATCGCGCTGTGGCACGAGCGGGACATTTCGCACTCTTCGGTGGAGCGGGTGATCTTTCCGGATTCGACGATTCTGGTGGACTATCTGCTGGCCAAGACGGCGGACCTGATCGACCGGCTGCTGGTCTATCCCGAGCGGATGAAAAAGAACCTGGAGAGCACGGGCGGGCTGATCTTCTCAGGGCAGTTGCTGCTGGATTTGGCGGAGGCGGGGATGCTGCGCGAGGATGCTTACCGGCTGGTGCAGACGCACGCGATGAAGGCGTGGAAGGAGGATCTGGTCTTCCGCGAGGAGGTGGCGCGGGATGCGGCGATTGCAGGGCTGCTGAGCGCGGAGAAGCTGGATCGGACCTTCGACTATACGCGGCAGTTGGGCAATGTGGACGCGATCTTCAAACGGGTGCTGGGCGAGTAAGAGCTATGAGCCAGTTGGAAGAGGACGATCTCCGGCGGGTGCTGGAAGTTATCCGGCAAGCGGTGGAGTTTGACGAGAATGGCGACTCGGCTTTTGCGACGCAAATCTTGACGGCGGTGATTGAGGAGTTTCCGGGGCTTGGGATTGGACACAGCTATCTTGGCTGGGTGCTGTCGCGCGGCGGGCAGCATCGCGAGGCAATCGAACAGGGCCGGGTGGGCGTGCACTTGGCTCCGAAGTTGGAGAGGGCTTCGCTGCTGCTTTTTCGCGTACTGTGGAGCGCGGGAGAACGCGATCTGGCGTTCGAGGAGATGAAGCGGTTTTTGGCTGTGGGACATTCGGAGGAGTACGCGAATATGTTGGAGGGGTGGAAGGAAATTGGGGACGAGGCGCAGTAGGGGCTTTGCGATGGAGGGCGAGTGGAAGCCGCAAATTTGACCGTCGCAATTACCGGCGCGTCGGGGGCGGTCTTTGGGCGCGAGATGCTGCGCGCGCTGGAGGCGGATGAGCACGTGGGGCGCGTTCACTTTGTGGCTTCGGAGAACTCGCTGCGGGTGATGGCTGAGGAGTTGGGAGTTAGCGGGCGGAACGATTTATTGGAAAAGCTGCTGGGCGCGGCGGCGGTGAAGACCGTGCAGCATTCGGACGCGGATATTGGGGCGGCGATTGCTTCGGGCAGCTATCCGTCGAATGGGATGATTGTGCTGCCCTGCTCGATGGGGCGGCTAGCGGCGATTGCGCACGGGTTGGCTAATTCGCTGATTGCGCGGGCGGCCGATGTGACGCTCAAGGAGCGGCGTCCACTGATTCTTTGCGTACGGGAGACGCCCTTCAATCGGATTCATCTGCGCAATATGACGCTGGCGGCCGAGGCGGGGGCGGTGATCTTTCCGTGCATTCCGGCGTTTTATAACAAGCCCGTTGATTCGACGGAGATGGCGCGGCAGTTTGTCTGCCGGGTGCTGGCGCATATTGGGTTGCCGCAGGCGGGGGGGTATGTGTGGGGCGTAGGGAATAGGGAGTAGGGAACAGGGAACAGAACGGCTCCTGGAGGCTCCTTTTGATCTTGGTTCGCGAGCTCAATCCGGAGAATAAGGCAGCGAGTTAGCCCCCGCCCTTCGACTACGCTCAGGCAGGCTTTCGCGGGGTTCGCGGGTTGGCAAGTTGGCGAAAATGCTTGACATTCACGCGGGTTTCCGTGAATACTGCATTTAATGCTGAACTCTGGGAATTACGGAATTGGGGCCATGGCTATGTGTATGCGCATGGTGTGCGGACCCGTCCGTTTGGTTTCTGAGAGGCTGATGCGCTAAGCGCAACCGATCTTGAAGTCAGGCGGCCCGGGTCCGAAGAGGATTCGGGCTGTTTTGTTTTGTGGAAAAGCCCGAACAGCAGGTCCACTTCGGCTTCGCTCAGTGCAGGCTTTCGACTTCGCTACGCTCTGCTGTAGATGAACGGGGTTCCGGTTGGGGTTCATGGTTTCCCACCCATTCGCCTGACCACCCCACGGACGAAGACCTGCCCGCGGGGCCCCGGCAAGGCGAATGGATGGGGCACGGAGAGTTTCCTGGGAATCGAGATGTTCATCTCCGGCAGTAACTCGTGGCGCGAGTTGGGCGGTTTGGAATGACAGTGTAGTTGGAGATCGGGATAACAGGATTGTTGGGTAGTCGAAACAACAGCAGCGAAGATGATTGAGTCACCAAAACCAGAAGGAGAATGCAATGTCCGAAGCGAAGCAGCACCTTGGCACTCTTGCCGTTCATGCCGGCCAAACGCCCGATCCGGCGACTGGATCGCGCGCCGTTCCCATCTACCAGACCACCTCGTATGTGTTTCAGGACGCGGACCACGCGGGGCGGCTTTTTGCGCTGAAGGAATTCGGCAACATCTATACGCGCATCATGAATCCCACGACCGACGTCTTTGAGAAGCGGGTGGCGGCGCTGGAGGGCGGGGTTGCCGCTTTGGCGACGGCTTCGGGGCAAGCGGCGGAGACGCTGGTGGCGACGACGCTGGCGGGGGCCGGGGACGAGATTGTCTCGACGACTTCGCTGTATGGCGGCACGTACAACCTCTTCCACTACACGCTGCCGCGGCTGGGGATTACGGTGAAGTTTGTGGACGCGGACGACTTCGACGGGCTGCGCGCGGCCATCAACGAGAAGACGCGGGCGATTTACACCGAGACGCTGGGCAATCCCAAGCTGGATGTGGTGGACATTGAGAGGCTGGCCGCCATCGCCCACGAAAACAAGCTGCCGCTGGTGATCGACAATACCTCGGTCTCGCCGGCGCTGGTGCGGCCGATCGAGTGGGGCGCGGACATTGTGGTCAACTCGGCTACGAAGTTTTTGGGCGGCCACGGCCTCGCCATTGGCGGCGTGATCGTGGACGCGGGCAAATTCGACTGGGCGGCCTCGGGGCGCTTCAAGGACTTCACCACGCCGGACCCGTCTTACCACGGGCTGGTCTACACGGAGGCGTTCGGGCCGCTGGCGTTCATTCTCAAGGCGCGGGTGCAAGGGCTGCGCGACACGGGCGCGGCTCTCTCGCCATTTAACGCGTTCCTGATCCTGCAAGGGATCGAGACGCTGCATTTGCGCCTGGAGCGCCACAGCCAGAACGCGCTGGCGGTGGCCAAGCACCTGGAACAGCATCCGGGGGTCGAATGGGTGAACTACCCCGGCCTGGAATCGAGCCAGTATTTCGAGCGGGCGAAGAAGTATCTGCCGGACGGCAAGGGCGGGCTGGTGACGTTTGGCATCAAGGGCGGCTATGAGGCGGGGAAGACGCTGATCAATTCGTTGAAGCTCTTCTCGCTGCTGGCCAACATCGGCGACGCCAAGTCGCTGGTGATTCACCCGGCCTCGACGACCCATGCGCAGCTATCGCCGGCGGAACAGGCCGATACCGGCGTCACTCCGGAGTTGGTGCGGCTGAGCGTGGGCATTGAGGATATTCGCGACATTTTGGCCGATCTGGACCAGGCGATCCAGATTGCGAATGGTGCTGCAAATGGTGCAGCCGGCGGAGAGAGCGCGGCATGAAGAGCCAAGACGGCGGTGCGTGTAGCACAATAAGAATCATGGATGAAGCCCGAGCCGGGACCGGAGTCTCGCCGCCCAAGAGTTCCTGTCTGGAGCCGACCTACGAAGGCGACTTTGTGCTCGACGAGCCTCTCGCGCTGGAGTGCGGCCGCACGCTGCGCGGG
Organism: Occallatibacter sp.; assembly: GCA_049520855.1. Taxonomy (GTDB): domain Bacteria; phylum Acidobacteriota; class Terriglobia; order Terriglobales; family Acidobacteriaceae; genus Telmatobacter. Next base: position 26,581 of record JBEKPI010000013.1, on the reverse strand, counting down.
GTTACGCTGCATTATGCGGTGTATGGCCGGCTGAACGCGCCCAGGGACAACGCCGTACTGGTCTGCCATGCGCTTTCCGGGTCGGCGCTGGTCGGCTCTTGGTGGCCGGAGATCTTCGCGCCGGGCGCGGTGCTCTCGCTGGAACACGATTTTGTAATCTGCATCAATATGCTGGGTTCCTGTTATGGCTCGACGGGGCCGGGATCGGTGGACCCGGAGACGGGCGCGGTCTACGGGCCCGGCTTTCCTCTGGTGTCTATTCGCGACAATGTGCGGGCACAGGCGCGGCTGCTGGATTCGCTGGGCGTGCGGCGGCTGCGGCTGGTTCTGGGGGGCTCGATCGGCGGCATGCAGGCCCTGGACTGGGCCATCCACGACCCTAAGAGGGTGGAGCGGGCGCTGGTGATCGGCGTCGCGCCGCTCTCGGCTATGGGCTTGGCGCTCAACCACTTGCAGCGGCAGGCGATCGAGCACGATCCGGAGTGGGCGGAGGGCAACTACCTGCCGCAACGGCCTCCGCGGCAAGGCCTGGCGCTGGCCCGCCAGATTGGAATGTTGAGCTACAAATCCGCCGAGTTGCTGGACGAGCGCTTTGGCCGCAAGCCAAACCGCAATGGCGAGGACCCCTGGGCGGTGGACAGCGGGCCTTGCGGCCTGATCGGCGCGCGATTTGACATTGCCGGCTATCTCGACCACCAGGGGGAGCGCTTCATCGACCGCTTTGACGCCAATTCCTATCTGGCCATCCTGCGCACGATGGACATCTGGGATCCGCTGCGCGGGTTTGCCTCGGCGGCGGAGGCGTTTGGCGGGATTCGCGCGCGTATCAGCTTTATCGGCATCAGCTCGGATTGGCTGTTTCCTCCGCAGACGGTGCGCGACTTTGCCTACACCCTTCGCGCGGCCGGCGTGATGGCCGATTACCGCGAGATGACCAGCGCACACGGCCACGACGCTTTTCTGGCCGAACAGGCGGAGCTGGTGCGGTTGTTGCAGTGAGAGAAGCAGGGACTAGGGAATAGGGAATAGGGACTAGGGACTAGGGAATAGGGACTCAGGACGGGGAACGGAAGGCTGTCTTCCGCCCAGAATTGCAGCGATTGGGCAAGGGAAGGTTTCCGAACTTTGTTCCCCGACCGCCTAACGCTGCATTTTTTCTGGTTCCCGCAGAACTTTGCTTGTCATTGGGGGCAGGGCTTTCTATAATCCATGCAACACCGCATTGGAAGCCGTGGTATGTTTATACCCGGCCCCCGGCACTCAACCGCACGAATGAGGGGTTGAAGATTCCGTGAGCGAGTGCTTGAACATCGATCTCCATTTTGGCAATTCCCAGGAGCACCGAATGAAGAAGTTAGTGTTAGCGTCAGTATTGGCAATGGCGAGCCTTGGCCTCGTCTACGCGCCCACCTTGCGAGCTCAGGATTCGACGATCACCATCAAGGATCCGGCAGAGTTCAACGCCTATCAAACGGCCTCCACCCAGAGCGATCCAAAGGCCAAGGCCGCCGCATTGGAGAGCTTTTTGACAGCTTATCCGCAGAGCGTGGTCAAGAGCGCGGTTCTCGATTCGCTGATCGACACCTATCAGGCTTTGAATGACCCCGACAACACGCTCAGCGCGGCCAGCCGCCTGCTTCAGGTGGACCCAAGCAACATGAAGGCCATCTACATTTCGGTCGTCATCAAGAATCGCCAATGCACCAAGACCAGCGATGCGCAGACCTGCGACGACGCGGCGGCGCTGGCGCAGAGGGGCCTCGCGGCTACCAAGCCTGCCGCCACAGCCGACGCGGACTGGAAGAAGATGACCGGCGGCACCTATCCGGTTTTTCACTCGGCCATCGCATTGGACGATATTGTCTCCAAGAAGGACATCAAAGGCGGAATCTTGGAGTATCGGACGGAACTGATGCTCTATCCGCCGGAGCAGACCAAGGTCTGGTGGTCGCAAGGACTGTGGGACACGCTGCAACTGGCAGAAGCCTACACCAAGCCGGGAGCAAAAGATGCGGATGATAAGCCTCTGGTGCAGGCAGTCTGGTTCTACGCTCGCGCATGGAACTACGCCACTCCGATCAAGGCCCAGATTGAAGCCAAGATGGAGTATTACTACAAGAAGTATCACGGCGATTTGACTGGCCTGGACGCTGTGAAGGCACAGGCCGCCGATACGGTTTTTCCGCCAGGAACCTTTGTGATCACCATTGCGCCAACGGCGGCTGAGAAGATTCACGCTCTGCTTCTGACCACGGCCGACTGGACCACACTGGCCTTAACCGACAAGGAGACTGTCCTGGCGGTTGCCTCCAAAGAGGATGCCGACAAGCTCTGGGCTCTGCTGAAGGATCAACTGACGCCCGTTCCGGGACTGGTGATCGATGCAACCGCTTCGGTGATCAAGGTTGCGGTGACGGACGATGCAAAGACTGCCAAGACGGCGGACTTTATCGTCAATTTGAAGACGCCGCTGACCGAAAAGGAGATTCCGGCGGTCGGTTCTCTCCTAGGGGCCCGCGACAAGGGGCAGGCGGAACTGGATGGAACCTACGACTCCTACACGCAGGTTCCGGGTACGGACACCACAGTGGCGAGCGTGCAGATCGTGCTGCGCGACGGCGTACTCATACCGGAGAGAAAGAAGACCGTCCCGGCGCATAAGCCAGCGGCCGGACACAAGCCGTCGGCGGCGCATTGATCGGTTGATTGGCTTGAACTGTTCGTCGCGCTGGATACGGCAAAGGCGCGGCGTTCCGCACCCTCCTCCTGGGCCACCAAGGGCAGCCTTTCGCAGGCTGCCCTTTTTTGGCGTCTCAAGACTCTCAGCGAACCATTTACCCGATGCGGTGGTAGCCTAGGGGCAGCATGGAACTATCCAAAATCCTCTCCGGCGCGCGGGCCATTGCTTCGGTCTCGTTGATCTTTATCCCGATTGCGGCACCCGTGGCGGCGCTGGCGCAGGCTGCGGCTTCCGTCGAGTTTCGTTCCTATGAAAAGATGACCCAGCGGGATCGCGATCTGGCGGCCAACGCGGAGTCCACGATCGGCGAGCGCGCTGGGGCTGACGGCATCGAGTTCGGCCAGGTTTCGGAACGGGGCCAATGGACTTCGGAGCAGATTGTTTGCCCGGCGCTGCCCAATCATCTCTTGCTGCAGTTCACGCGCAATAACGGGAAGGGCGACATGAGCGCGTTTTCGGCGTCGATTCCGCGCGGCGGCGAGGGCAGGGTGCGGATCATTCCGATCCTGCGGCGGGGCTATTCGCTGTTTTCGCCGGTGCCCATCAATGAGCTGACCATCTCAGCCTTCAACCACATCCTGGCTGAAGAGGCTTCCGGCGCGGCTCCGGACTGGCTCGGGACCGGGCTGTGCTATGCCGCCCTGGCGGGGGCGCACCCGCGCGCGGCGACGGCGGAAGCGCAGGATCTCACGATGCTCGCGGATGTTGCCCCCGGAACGCGGGCGGCTCGGCTGCAAGGAGGCGCGGTGATCTCGTTTACGGATCTGTCGGCGGCGCCGGCTCCCATGGAGTGGACGTTGACCTTCGACGGGAAGGGAAGGCTGGTGCAGGCCAGTCATTCCAAAGCGGAGATAGCGCGGGAGAAGACCAAGGCGGGGACGCAGGTCGAAGCGACCGCAACCGCAGCGGGGAAGCCGGTCGAAGCTATAAGAGGGACCGCTCAGCCGGATGCGAAGGCTGCTAACTCCGTCGCGCAGCAATCGGAAGTGAAGCCCATTCAGCGGACAGCGGTTGAGGTTCAGGGCAAACCCGTGGCCCAGACCGAGGACGTGCAAGGCAAGCCCGTGCCGCAGTAGCCGGTGGTCAGCAACGACTGAAAACTGACTACTGACAACTGTTCTCCGGCTACTCGCCCAGCATGATGCGCTGAATGCGCGTGGCGCGGCCGGTTGCCGGATCGCAGGCGACCAGCGCGGCGCACATTTTGGGGTTGCCCTTGGCGGCCTCGAATTTGCCGGGCATTCCTGTGAGGAATTTGCGCAGCACCATCTCCCTTTCGACGCCGATCACGCTGTCGTAGGGGCCGCTCATGCCCACATCGGTCTGGTAGGCGGTGCCTCCCGGCAGCACGCGCTCGTCGGCGGTGGGAACGTGCGTATGGGTGCCCAGCACGGCGGTGACGCGGCCATCCAGGTGCCAGCCCATGGCAACCTTTTCGCTGGTGGCCTCGGCGTGGAAATCCACCACGATGACCTTGGCCTGGATGCCGTCCAGCAGATGGTTGATGGCGTGGAAGGGGTCGTTCGTCGTGGCCATAAAGACACAGCCTTGCAGGTCGATCACGGCGTAGTCCACGCCGCTTTCGGTGGTTCCCTGGTAGACGCCATAGCCGGGCAGGCCGGGCTGGAGGTTCGCCGGGCGCAGCACGCGGCGGGGGCGGGCGTGGCTGTCGGCAGGGGCGGAGTTCATGTAGTCGATCAGCTCGCGCTTGTCCCAGACGTGGTTGCCGGTGGTCAGCACGTCGGCGCCGAGATCGAAGAGGTCGTTGGCGAGCTGCGGCGTCAGGCCAAAGCCGCCGGCGGCGTTTTCGGCATTGATGATGGTCAGCTCGACGTTGTGCGCCGAGCGGAGATGGCCGATGTGCTCGCGCACGATGCGGCGTCCCGCGCTGCCGAAGATGTCGCCGATGAATAAAAGGTTCAATGGAATCGATGCTCCAAGCAAGGGACTAGGGACTAGGGACTAGGGACGGCGATTTTGCTTGTAAGGACTTCATCATCGCTCGCAACATTCGTCCCACTTCGTTCGATAACGCTTCCGTTTTCTGCAACGCCTCACTCGTGCCGAAACTCAAGGCTTTGGCAATCACCAACTGAGTTTCAACTTCGGAAGCTGAGCCGCGTGCATGGCCTAAAATCTGGATATATTCTCCCTTCGTAGCTCGTCCATAACCTTCCGCGATATTGCTGGCAATGGAGACAGAAGCCCGACGAAGCTGATTCGTAAGGCCGAATTGTTCCGATGATGGAAAATGCGCGGTCAATTTATAAATCTCGATTGTCAGAGAGACCGCGCGCTGCCAAACCTCCAAGTCCTTAAATGATTCACCCATCTCACACCTCGTGTGTTTTTGTCCCTAGTCCCTAGTCCCTAGTCCCTGCTCTTTGTTCCTCATCAGGGGAAATAGAATCACATCGCGGATGGACTTGGAGCCGGTCAAGAGCATCACCAGGCGGTCGATGCCGATGCCTTCGCCGGCGGTGGGGGGCAACCCGTAGGCCAGGGCGCGGACGTAATCTTCGTCCATCTGATGGGCTTCGTCGTCGCCGCCTTCGCGCTCGGCAAGCTGCTGGGCAAAGCGCTTGTGCTGCTCGATGGGGTCGTTCAATTCGCTGAAGGCGTTGCCTAGCTCGAAGCCGCCGGCAAAGAACTCGAAACGCTCGACGTGGTCTGGATCATCGGGCTTCTGCTTACTCAGCGGAGAGACTTCAGTCGGGTAATCGTAGATGATTGTCGGCTGAATGAGGTTAGGTTCGACGACTGCCTCAAACAGAGCATAAACTCCCTTGCCGTGATTGAAAGAATCTTCGTCCAACCCTGAAGCTATCGTTACATCGGTCCAAAGACTACTCCTCACGAAATCTGCAAACTTGTCATCTAGAGACTCACCGAGTTTCTCGACGCTAAATTCATAGAAAGAATTTTTGCAGGTTAGTATTTCGATTGTTGGCTTGTGTGGGATTTCTTCCGGCCAAAATTGGACAATAGCATCATTCATCGTCAGCCGCGTCCACTTGCCCAGATCGATCTCAACTCCGTTGAAGTTCGTGATCGTCGTTCCTTCCGGGCATTCAGGGGTCTTACTTACTTCTTTTGCGACGAAAGCGATCAGCTCTTCGGTGAGGGTCATCAGGTCGTGGTAGTTGGCATACGCCTGATAGAACTCGAGCATGGTGAACTCGGGGTTGTGCTGGGTGCTGACGCCTTCGTTGCGGAAGTTGCGGTTGATCTCGTAGACGCGGTCGAAGCCGCCGACGACCAGGCGCTTCAGGTACAGCTCCGGGGCGATGCGCAGAAAGAGATCGAGATCGAGCGCGTTGTGGTGCGTGGTGAAGGGACGCGCCGCCGCGCCGCCGGCCACCTGCTGCATCATCGGGGTTTCCACTTCGATGTAGCCGCGGCTGTCGAAGAAGTGGCGCAGGGCCTTGAGCGTCTTAGCCCGCTTGACGAAGACTTCGCGGGCGTCGAGGTTGGTGAAGAGGTCCACATAGCGCTGGCGATAGCGCAGCTCAACGTCGGCCAGGCCGTGAAACTTCTCGGGCAGGGCCAGCATGGCTTTGGCGAGGAAGGTCAGGCGCTCGACGTGGATCGTTAACTCTCCAGTCCGCGTGCGGAAGAGGTAGCCGGAGACGCCGATGTGGTCGCCCAGGTCGAGGAGCTTATAGAGCGCAAAACCCTCGTCGCCGACGGCGTCGAGGCGGACGTAGATTTGCAGGCGCTGGCCGTCCTGCTGGAGCGTGGCGAAGCCGGCCTTGCCTTGCGCGCGAATGGCCATGATGCGCCCGGCGACGGAGACGGTGACGCGATTGGCGTCGAGGGCCTCGGCTTGCGCCTCGCCCCACTGGGCGCGCACGGCGGGGACGGTGAACACTTTTTCGGTCTCCGAGGCAGGGAACCGGTTGGGATAGGCCGCCTGGCCCAGCTTGACGATTTCTTCGAGTTTTGCCTTGCGCAGGTCGAAGAGGCTGCGCTCAAACTCCGAATCGAACACGGTGCTTCCTTTGCGTGAACTGCGTCACGGGTGCAAGAGCCAGTATATCGTCGATGGGGTGGCGGGGGAGGGGGTTGAAGCCGCAGGGGCTGGCTTCCCGCGATGCGGACGCAAAACGGATTGGCGGAACCGGACTCCTGCGTGTAGGATGGATGCCATGAAACCAAGACTCGTTGTATTGCTCCTTTGTGCGTCGCTGCTGGCAGCGGTGCAAGCTCGGGCCAAGACGATCCTGCCGGATGCCTGCGGCGATGACAGCGTCAAATTCGATGTCAAGACCGAACAGGGCCAACCCGTTCCTGCTCCTCCTCCTGATGGCAAGGCGCAGATTGTCTTTATCGAAAACGAAAACCAAGGGTTGGGATTAGGGATGCACGCAACTATCCGCTTTGGCATGGATGGGGCTTGGGTGGGAGCCAACAACGACAACTCGTATTTCGTCGTCAACGTGGACCCAGGCGTTCATCACTTGTGCGTGAGTTGGCAGTCGTCTCTCAAGATGATAAAGAAGAGTATCGATGTGGCGTCCTTCACCGCGGAACCGGGCAAGGTTTACTACTATGCGGCCAATGTCATTCTGACTGTCGTTCGTGGTGCAACGGGGCCGGGAGTGTCAAGCGGCGGAGGCGGTACCAGTATCGACTTCAATCTTGCGCCATTGGACGAGGATGCGGGCAAGTTCCGCGTCAAGGCCTGGAAGCTGGCCACCTGGAAGAGCAAATAGCTGAGCGCTTCCCTTTCGCGTGGAAGGGCGCTCATCGTTGATAATGACGAGGGATGCCCTTTCACCGCGACCTACCGGAGTCGAAGGAGCCTGCTAAGGCTGCTAGCGGCTTTGCGTCTCTGGTCGAGGCTGAAAAGCTGATGCAGATTGCCTTTGTGCTGCCATCGGCGGTGGTGATCGGCTTGGCGCTTGGCATGGGCGCAGACCACCTGCTGCACCAAAAGTGGATCGTGATCGCCGGGATCGTCTTTGGCTGCATCTCCGGGCTTTACTACGTGATCCAGACGGCGTTTGCCTCCGAAAAGGCTTCCCGCAAGGCAGATTCGGCCCAAAATGGGAGTGGAGAAGGAACCGGCGGCGATCAGGCATGACCCAGGAGACACATCCCATCGTTAATCTTTCCCAGGCGGATCTGGACGCGATGCTGCATCGCGCCTTGCGTAACACGCTGATTCTGGGGATGATCGCGGCTCTGGCGGTGCTGATTGGCGGGGGTTGGCGAAGCGCCGGCCTGCTGGTGACCGGCACGCTGATCTCGGCGGCGAGCATCTGGGAGTGGCAGCGCATGGTTCGCGTGATCAATGCCAGATTGGACAAGCAGAAGACCCCGGCGAGCGCGCCGGTGGTGGTTCTCTTCTTTGTGCTCAGGCTCACCGTTTTTGCCGGGGTCATTTATGTTAGCCTGAAGTTTCTCCATGGCTCGGTTTTTGCGCTTTTTTTCGGTGTGGGACTGGCGGCGCTGAACCTTGTCTGGGAATCGATCCGGTTGCTGCGCGACTGACAGCGACGGGGAATGAACGAGACGGAAACAAGACAGAAACAGGCTCCGCGGCGGATGCGGTTCTCCGCGCGGAGTCGGAGAGACTCAAGTTTTTATGCCGGAATCTTTTGCACTTGTACGCTTACTGAACGCCCTCTTCGCGGGCTTTGAGATCAAGGCTTTTCAGTCGATTGGCCTTTCGCCGGCCGTGGCCGCCGAAAAAGCGGCCAGCGTCAATCAGGCCTTTGGGCTGGAATTGCTGGTGGCGGGCGGGCTGATCGCCTTCTTCCTGCTGGTGCGGCTGACGCTGTCGGTGGAGAAGGCCAACCCGGCGCAGCAGATTGCCGAAATGCTTCATGAGTTCATTGGCGGCCAGGCCGAACAAGTGATCGGCCATGGGTATCAGCGCTTTCAGGCGTATGTGACCTGCATCTTCCTCTTTGTGCTGCTGAATAATCTGAGCGGGCTGATTCCCGGCGTCACCGCTCCCACCACCTCGATGATGGTGACCCTGGGTCTGGCTGTTCCCACCTTCCTCTATTACAATTTCCACGGCATTCGTGCAAATGGCATAGGGGGCTACATAAAGCAACTTGCCGGGCCAATCTGGTGGATGGCTGTTCCGATATTTCTGATCGAGGTCGTCTCTCACGTTGCGCGCATCATGTCGCTCAGCGTTCGTCTTTACGCGAACATGTTTGCCGGCGATTTGGTGACAATGGTCTTCTTCTCGCTGATTCCGGTCGGTATTCCCGTGATCTTCCTGGGATTGCACATCTTCGTCTCGCTGATTCAGGCATTCGTCTTTATGCTGCTGACGATGATTTATCTTTCGCTGGCGGTTGCGCACGAGCATTAACTAGTGAAGTGAAAGAGTGAAGAAGTGAAAAAGTGAAGTAAGAAAGGCACGTGATTCACTTTTCACTCATTCACTTGCTCACTCATTCACTCGTTTGAAGAGATTCCGCCGGAGAGCGCTTCCGCTCCGGGTTAACGGTAGGCTGCTAGCGTGAGGGGGCCAGCTTGGTGAGCCTCAACCACCCACTGGCGGCCAATTCCAAGGGAAGCAGGAGAACTATGCGGAAACTTCAGTATTTGTTTGTGGCCTTGTCGGCGCTTTGCTTTGCCGTTCCGGCCTTTGCGGATGGCGGCTCAGCCGTTGTCAGTCTGGTGCCGATCGGCGCCGGTTTGGGTATGGGTCTGGCTGCTGGGCTCTGCGGACTCGGTCAGGGCAGGGCGGTTGGCTCGGCTGTCGAAGCAGTGGCCCGCAACCCTGGCGCGCGTCCCGCGATCTTTACCTTCCTGGTTCTCGGTCTGGCGCTGATCGAGTCCCTCACCCTGTTTACCCTGGTCATCGTCTTCGCCAAGATGTAAGAAGCTCGGCTTTGCCGAGCAAAACGGCCTCACCCGGTTGGGTGGGGCCGTCTTATGATTATTGAGCCGACTCAGGGAATTGTCTTCAGGGGGCTGCTTCGAAAACACAAAGGCTCCAGATTACCTGTCTGGAGCCTTTGCTTTCTGGGGTGTCCACAAGTCTGGACGCCGCCCGCGAAACTGAGAACATAGTATTACATCGCCTATATCGGATCAAAAAGGAGAGTCATTTACCGATGCCAGCGAATGGGATGAGTTCGTGGAAGAGGCTTCCCTCAGGGGCTAAAGCCCTGCCTTTATTTAGTTGCATTTGCGGCCCGACTGAAGTCGTGCCCTTGTTACAAAGCGGGCCCGATTTGAGTTTTTTCGCAGCCTGTAAAGCCCGACTTATTTTGGGCCGTTTACGGCCCGACTGAAGTCGTGCCCTTTCAAAGCATGAACGACCAGGCCCTTTCAAAGCATGAACGACCATCTGTGTGGCGGGCTCCGCTAGCGGTTGCCCTGAGCCGTGGTTCCGGGGGCGGAGCGGAGCATCTGAATGGCTTGCTGGTAGGTCAGGCCGGTGGGCAGCGGAGCAAACTGCGAGTACAGCTGATCGGTGTCGGAGTTTTTGGTTTTGAAGAGGACGCGGCCGTTCATGACCAGCTTGAGATGCACGATGCGCCATTGGTGGCCGCCGACGTCGGCCTGATCGATCTGGACCCAGCCGCCTTTGTCCAACTGGCCGAGGATGCCCCAGCCGAAGTCCTTGTCCTGTTGCAGGCTGCCCGCCAGGCGCACCACGCGCTCCTGGACGGGGTCGATCCATATCTCGCCGGCCATGGCGGTCAACACGCCCGTTTCGAGGTCCGGAGGGTCGAACTGGGGATTGGGCTTGAAGGTAAATTTCTCGACAGTGCCGGTGGAGGCCGTGGCGGCGCCGGCAAACTGGTAGAGGAATGCGGTGGGCAGCACGCGCAAGACCTTGAGGGCGCGCTCGGTATCGTTGTCTTCGCTTTGCTTGCGATGCTGCTGGAGGCGCGGATCGCTGAGGAGGGCATCGAGACGGGCCTGCTCGCGCTGCTCGTCGGCGGGGTTGAGCGGCTGGTCGCCGATGGCCAGCAGGCGGGCCACGTCGCCGTCGCGGGTTTCGACGATCTGCTTGGTCGAGGTGAAGCGGGGGCTGGACTTGCGCAGAAGGTAGCGCATGGGGTGGTTGAACTGGCTCAAGTCCTGGGCGGCGCGGGATTCGGTGGCCAGCGCCCGCTCGACCAGCGCCTGAGCCTGAGCGGGCGCAAGGGCTGGAGCGGTCTGGGCTTGCGATGCGGCGGGCCAAGCCAGGCAGGACCATGCCAGCAGGATCAGGAGGGTGGGGAGGCTGCGCACAGTCTCTAGTTTAGCTGGCATCGGGCATCCGTGGATCGGAGGATGAATTCCTTTGCCTGTTTGACGCGAAGACACTCGCCGCGCCCCTTCGATTGAAGCGAAGTGGTAAGGTTGCGTATAGTTCGGTAAGGGCCAGTTGCAATGATGAGAATCCCGTAGACTGAAGCAGGCGGCCAGGCGCAAGGATCATCTGGCCGCACACTTTTCAAGAAGGCTTGAAACAAGGCCCCGAAAGGAATCGCACCATGGCAGTTGAAATCGCTCCAGCGCGCATTGGCAAGAGCGTCGTGATTCGCGGCGAAGTGAAGGGCAATGAGGACTTGATCGTGGATGGGCGGGTGGAGGGGACCCTGAGCCTCTCGGAGAGCCGGCTGACCATCGGCCCTACGGCCAACGTGGCCGCCGACCTTTCCGCCAAGGACATTCTCGTCCTGGGCCAGGTTCAGGGCAACATGGTGGCCAGCGGCCGCGTCGAGTTGCGCGCGGGTTGCGCAGTCGAGGGGGATATCCAGGCCCTGCGGCTGGCGGTGGAGGACAATGCGGTCTTTCGTGGCAGAGTGGACCTGACGCAGGCCGTTTCCAAGGCGCCTGGGGTCGCAAACGGGCCGCAGGCCGGCGGCGCGCTTTGACAAGAGGCTGCGCGTGACAAGAGGCTGCGCGCAAGTTTGCGATGGTTCCAGTTGCTCGACCGCAAGGGGATGAGAGAGTGCTTAGCCGTTGGTTTGACAAGAAGCAGGAAAGCGCGTTTCCGGCTGCAATCGAAAAGGTTGTCCGGCACAGGGTTGCCCGTCACTCGGGAGGATGGGCATCGCTGCATAAGCTGCTTGAGGATCAACCCGGCCTCAATGTGCTCGACATCGGCTGCACCTCTTCGACCAACATCAACTATCTGACCCGGCTGGGCCACAGCGTCTTTCTGGCCGATGTGGTCCACGATGCCTGCTCGGGCAACTGGGAGACAGGCAAGGACGCCGACGGCAAGCCGGTCTGGAACGTCGAGGGCTTCCTCGACCAATCGCTCAACCTGGCCAGCCGGAAGTTTGACGCGGTTCTGTTATGGACCACCCTGGACTATCTGCCCGAACCCCTGGTGGAGCCCGTGGTTGCGCGGCTTTTTGAGGCCACGAATGTGGGCGGTCAGGTGCTGGCTTTTTTTCACACGCGCACCCGGGGCGAGGAGACAGCTTACTGCCGCTTCCACGTCACCGAAGGAGACGATGTCGAAATGCAGGCGGGCGGGGAGTTTCCCATTCAACGCGCCTACACCAACCGCAGCATCGAACGGCTCTTTGCCGACTGGACATGGTACCGCCAGTTTTTGGCCAAGGACGGCGTCTCGGAAGTGATCATTACGCGTTGACGGCAGAGACGGGTCGAGCAGCCAGCCACCGAACGAACTTGATCGGAGACATCATGATGAACTTGCAAGGAACGCGCATTACCTGGCTTGGACATGCGACTGTTCTGGTCCAGACCGCCAAAGGAAGCAACATCCTGATCGACCCGTACATCGCGCAGAATCCAAAGTACCCGAAAGGTTTTGCGCTGCCGGAGAAGATCGACTACGTTTTGCTGACCCACGGGCATGGGGATCATATCGCCGATGCCGTGCCGGTGGCCGCCCGGCACGATTCCACGGTGGTGGCTGTTTATGAGTTAGCCGCCTATGTGGCTGCCAGAGGAGCGGCCAAGACGATCGGGATGAATCTGGGTGGAACCGTGCAACTGGACGACGTTGCGGCTACCATGGTGGAAGCCAAGCACTCAGCCGGAGCTCAGGACGAAACGGGCACTCACTACGTGGGAGTGGCGGCAGGTTATGTACTGACGATTGAGGATGGCCCGGTGCTCTACCACGCCGGCGACACGGCAGTCTTCGGAGATATGGAGCTGATTCGCGAGCTCTACCGGCCCGAGGTGGCGATGCTGCCGATTGGAGGACACTTCACCATGGGGCCGAAGGAAGCCGCATTGGCCGCGCGCTTTCTGCAGCCGAAGATCGTGCTCCCGCTGCACTTTGGAACCTTTCCGCCGCTGAAGGGAACGCCGGAACAACTGGCCGCATCGATCGACGCCGACGCGCAACTGGCCGGCGTGGAGGTGGTGCATTGGGCGCCGGGAGATTCCGTCTAGCTGGAATGTAATTCCGAGTAGACGCATGACAGGAGGATGGGGCCGGCCTCTCAGCCAGCCCCATTCCTTTCTTGCGGCTCCGGTTACTTGCCGCCTGCCGCTTTCTTCTGCGCTGCCCAGCGGAGCCTTTGAGCCTCGGCAATGCGCTTCCGCCCTTCAGGGGAGAGGTTTCTCTTCTTCCTTTTCTTCGCAGGCTTCGGCTTCTTGGCGGCGGCTGCAGCCTTGGCCTTTTTGGGCGCGCCGGCCAGCAAAGTACGGGCCAATTGCAATTGAGCGATCTCGCGATCGATTTCGACGAGAATTTCTGAAACTCCCACGGTTCCTCCTGTTAGTTACGCGTAAGTGGCGTCCTTCACAATGTGCATAAGTGAACTGGAACACGCGAACAAACGACGCGCCTGAGAAACACAATACGCAACTCAACAGTCTTTTACAAATGAAAAATGAGATTTGTCCCGGCCAATGAATCTACTTGTGCAAGAATGTGCAGGAGAATTACGGGATCGTTGACACGGGAGCTATCGATATGGGCGAGCCGTGCCGACATGCCTAGAGATAGCGGGTTGGCTTGCGCGGCGGCAACTCGCGGCCGGGCGCGGCAGGCGCAGCGCGCGGCCCGGAAAGATCATGGCCGCCAGCCTGCGCGCCGGCGGGGGTTTCAGCCGCGCGACAGTTGCGCAGGTCGCGCAGAATCTCCTGTTTTTCGCGAGCATACTGGCCCGCCAGATGAGTCAATGCATAAGTGATGATGTCGCTATGGTGCAGATTTTCCATTGAGGGATCGCGGCGCATGTTCAGCCACAAGCGATGGACAAGCTGCACATCGTCGGGACCGAGAGAAGGCGCGTGCGGCCCGATATAGAATACTTTGGTTTCGCCGCTGTGGCCGATAACATAGTAGTTGAACTGACGCTGCGGCTCGGGCAGCGCCTCCCAGGCCTGTCCGAGATAGAAAGCCTGGTCTTCGGCGGTCATTGAGCTGGAGTCTCCAGAGACTACCGAGTCAACCTCCAGCGAGCTTGCGCCCTGCGCCAGCGCGGCGAAGACATCTCCGGCGGGGAGCACCAGCAGAGACACTTTTTTGCCGAAGCTCTCGGCCACCGAGACTGCTTTGGTGAAGACCATCTGCTCGTGCTCGCTGAAGCTCTGCTGCTCCGCGCTCAGGTATTCCGGTCCGCCCACGCCCATCATGCGTACGCTGATGACCACCACGTCCTGGTCGACGGTGCTGGTGTGGGCCAGTGTCCACTTGAGCGCGAGGGGATTGGCCGCATCGTGCATGGTCACCATCACGGCTCCGGGGCGGATGGCGACCGACTCGCGGTTCACCGTATCCTGGTGCTCCAGTTGGAACTGATCTTTCATCTGCCGGGCAGTCAGGGCATGCTTGCGCAGGTTGCTGCGCTCGGAGACGGTAAAGATGATGAAAAAGGCCGCGGCAAAGAGCACGCCGCTTACCGTCGCTACCGACTTGGTGAATAGGTTGACGACAGCCGTGGTGAGCAAAACGAGAAAGACCGAGATCAGCCCAACGGGGACTTCGGTCTTGCCGATCCTGATATTGGGAGGAACCTTCCAGCCGCGCTCGCCATGGTACTTCCAGCGCAGCACCAGCATGGCAAGGCTGTTGAATGTGAACGACCAGATGACGCCGAAGGCGTATGCCTCACCCAGCATGAACACATCGCCGCGGCTGGCGACGATGGTGACCATCTGGAGGATGAAGATCATGTTCACGATGCGATGGCTGGTGCCAAACTTTGGATGCGGCTTGCGGAACCAGTCGGTCAAAACACCGTCTTCGGCCACGCGCATCAAGACACCCGTTGAGCCGATCATCGAGGTGTTGATGGCGCCGGACAGGATCAGGAAGCCGACCAGCACGACGAAGATGCGGAAGGCGATGCGCCAGAAGATCGGCCCCACCATGTACATGGCCAGGCCGGCGATCAGGTTGTCCTGGTAAATGTGGGTCCGCTCCCATGTGGGAATCAGCATGGAGGCCAGCAGCGTGGCGCCGCCGGTAAAAACCAAGCTATAGAGAGCAATGACAATCGCCGCGCGCTTCAGGTTTTTGAGCTTGGGGTGCTGAATCTCCCGATTGACCTGCGCCAGGCTCTCTTCGCCGCTCATGGCCAGCAAGGAGTGGCCGAAGGCCATGAGGATGCCGAAGAGGCCGAGCAGAGGAAGAAGTTTCGGCGTAAATCTAAGGAAGCCCAGCGCATCGGTGCTGAACTTGAGATGGGACGGAGTGGGCGGCGGCGGCAGATGAACGCCCCGGACCAGCACGGAGAAGACGCCCCACGCCAACAGGATCGCGACCATGATGGTGGTGATCTGCATGACGCGCAGCGCCTTGCCGCTGGACTCCTCAATGCCCTTAATGTTTTGCCACCAGTAATAGATGGTCACCGCGGCGGCAAAGACAGCCGAGGTGTGATTCATATCGAATTGGAAGGGGTTACGATGAGCGTCCATCAGAGCGGGTGGCAGCCAGCGGCTCTGGGCCGCGACGGTCATCAATTCGTTCATCAAGCCTGTAATGTATTGGCCGGCGGATACGCCCGAGATTGGCCCGGTAAGAATGTAATCGAACATCAGCGCCGAGACGCTGAGTTTGGCGAAGGTGCCGCCGAGGGCCTCCTTGACCACGCGGTAGACGCCGCCGCGGGTAAACATCGAACAGCTCTCGACGTAGACCGCGCGCACGGCGAAGCTGAACAGCATGATGGCCAGGATGAACCAGGGAGCGGCCGCGCCCACCGCCTCTTCGGCGATGCCCCCGGCATAGAAGGCGGAGGAGCCTAAATCGCAGAGAACAATGGCAGCGGCACGCCAGAAAGAGATGAACGTGAGCATCACCGAAGATGCCACGATCAGCCGGACGCGGTCGGAAGGAGGGGCAAATACGGTTCGGGTCGATGCCATTGTTAAGGTGCCGGAGCGATGGCCGGCTTTCTCAGGATGCGAGAGCGGAAAACTTCGCCCGCCCTGCGGTGAGTTTATTTCTGAATCGATCAAGAGTCAATGAAAAACTACGATTGCGGGTGAGCAGGGGTATCCGCGCGCGATTCAGGCGGTTCGTCTTTGCCGAAAAGCTCTTTGCCGTCTTCGACGAAACTGATGATGACGACCACGGTGGACCCCACCAGGCCGACAAAAAACATCGCTTCCAGCACGCGCATTGCAAAAATCGCCAAGAACATAAGAAGATTGTAGCGTGTTTCCGGCCTGGGTTGCGGTTTTTCGACGGAAGCACGCGCGCGGCCGCAGGTTTGGGTGGGGGCGATTCTTCTTGATCGGAGCCGTCGGCTGCAATTCGCTCTGGACTGGCTCGCCGCGTTTGCGCGCCCGATGCGATAAACTCGCCGCAGGATGCTAAGCAAATTCTGGAAGCTGGGTACTTTGGGATCGTGGAAGTTGTGGGCCGCGGCGGGCCTCTCGGCCGGCCTGCTCGAATTGCCGTTTCCGCTGGCCGGGCCGATGCCCCCGTGGCGCTCGGTCTTCGCCTGGTTTGGGCTGGTCCCGCTGCTCTGGGCGATCCTGTCGCCGGGCACAACCGATGCGCCCCGGCCGTTGCGGCGCGGCTTTCTCGTCGCGTATCTCTGCGGCGTGCTGTGGTACGTCGGCAACTGCTATTGGGTGCGCGACACGATGATGCGCTACGGCGATATGCCGGTAGGGGCGCCGACCATGCTGCTGCTGGGGTACAGCCTGGTGCTGGGGCTTTACTTCGGGCTCTTCGGGTTGTTCGTCGTGCTGGTGCGCCGGGCCACGGGCAGTACGCGGCTGGCGCTGGCTGCCGCGCCGTTCCTGTGGACCGCGCTGGAGTTGGCTGCCGCGCGTATTACCTCTGTGCCCTGGGATCAGCTTGGGTATTCGCAGGTGGATAACGGAATCGTGAACCAGCTTGCGCCTTGGACGGGTGTTTACGGGATCAGCTTTGTGCTTGTCTTCGTGAATGCGCTGATCACGGGCGGGCTGGTGCTGGAGTCTCGCCCCCATATCGGGCACCGGGACCGCGAGATTTTGCGTGCGGCCAGTGTGCTGCTGACGATGGCTGGAGTTGTGGGCATTTTCCTGGCGCCTCCTAAGCCCGCGCCAACGGCCACCGCTGTTCTGGTCCAGCCCAATCTCGACGTGGCTGGCGACAATAGCTGGGCGGGGCAGGAGTGGGACCGGCATATCGCCGAATTCAAGCGACTGGCCGGCGAGAACTGCAAGACCTACATCGCCGGAATCCCGCAGACCGGCGCGCCCGAAGGCGAGATCGTCTGTCCGCCTTACGCCACGCATCCGGATCTGGTGGTCTGGCCGGAGTCGCCCGCGCCTTTTGAAGAGGCTGACCCGAAGTTTCAGCAGGCGCTGGTGGGCATCGCGCACGAGGAGCATGCGCCGCTGGTGGTGGGCAATATCGGCACGGACTTCTCGGCCGAGGAGCAGCTCTGGCGCGATTACAACTCCGCGCTGATCGTCGGTGCCGACGGGGCGCGCGTGGGCCGCTACGACAAGATCCACCTCGTCCCCTTCGGCGAGTACATCCCCTTCCAGAATCTACTGACCTTCGCACACAAACTTACGGGAAAGGTTTCGTCGTTCACGCGCGGCAGCGAGCCCAGGGTTTTCCGGCTCGGCAGTCAGAATGGCGCGTCGCATCGCTACGGAGTCTTCATCTGCTACGAGTCGGTCTTTGCCGACGAGATACGGGAGTTTTCGCAACTCGGCGCGGAGGTGCTGGTTAACATCAGCGACGACGGATGGTACGGCGATACCAGCGCCCCGTGGCAGCATCTGAACATGGTCCGCATGAGGGCTATCGAGAATCGCCGCTGGATCTTGCGCGACACCAATAATGGCGTCACCGCGGTCATCGACTCCTATGGCCGCGTCCGGCAGAGCATTCCGCGGCATGTTGTGGACGCTCTGCCGGCCCAGTTCGGATTCCGCGACGATGTGACTTTCTATACGGCCCATGGCGACGTTTTTGCGTGGCTGTGTGTGTTCGTTGGTTTGGGGATCTTAGCCTATTCAGCAAGTAAATTGATTCGTTCCTAGCTGCATTTCAGAGAGCTTCTGAGCGAAGCAGCAAATCTCTTCTCTGGAACCGGACAATCTGCTAGATTTTGAATTGCGCAAGAAGCAAAGAAGGAACGCGATGAAAAACATTGTTCTTCTTGGAGTGATTCTGGTTCAGTTTGCGCTTCCTGTCTGGGGCGCTTCCTATTACCCTGCGCGGCTTGAGGATGCAAGAGCGGTCTATCTGACCAAGAATAACTTCCCCGTCCAAGGCGATGGAGTCGCCGACGAAAGCGCCGCGATTCAATCGGCCATCGACAAGGCCGCGGAGCCCGGCGAGGGCATAGTTTTCATTCCCGAGGGACGCTATCGCATCACGCAAACCATCTATGTGTGGCCGTCGGTAAGAGTGATCGGCTATGGCGCAACGCGTCCGGTCTTCCTGCTGGCAGATAGCACTCCCGGCTATCAAAAGGGCTTGGGCTATATGTTTGTCTTCGCCGGCGCGCGGCCGGGGCAGCACCGCAGGATCGATTATTCGACGGGCAAAGTTCCCGACCCGCTTGAGGGCACGGTTCCGCTGAACCCCGCTATCTCCGATGCGAATGCCGGTACGTTCTACTCCGCGATGAGCAACGTGGACTTTGAAATGGGCCAGGGAAATCCCGCTGCCGTCGGCATCCGCTTTCATGTTGCTCAACACTGCTATCTCGCGCACATCGACTTTCGTACCGGCTCCGGGCTGGCTGCGCTCAAAGACATTGGCAATGAGGCGGAGGATTTGCATTTCTTCGGCGGCCAGTACGGCATCATCACCGGCAAGCCTTCTCCCGGCTGGCAATTCACGCTCATCGATTCAACATTCGAAGGCCAAAGCGAAGCAGCGATTCTCGAACACGAAGCAGGATTGACGCTGATTCACGATACCTTTCGCAATCTTCCGCAAGTCATAAACATTGAGCCGCATTATGCCGAGGAGTTATGGGTAACAAACTCCCGATTCGAAAACATCGGCGGACCGGCAATTACCTTTGGCAATGAAAACAATCCACGCACTGAGATCAACCTGAAAGACATTGCCTGCCGCGGAGTGAAGACCTTTGCCGTACTGCGCGAGACGGGGAAGAAGATAGCGGGACCGAGCGATAGTTATGAAGTGAAATCCTTCTCGCACGGGCTGACGATGAATGGCGCGGGAGATTCAGGCGCGATTCAGACGAGCTTCGATGCGCACGCGGTCAAGGAGCTTCCGGGCCCGGCAGCGAACGTCATCGCCGCCTTGCCGCCGATCGATACATGGGTCAATCTGCGAACTCTCGGAGTCAAAGGCGACGGCGTAACCGACGACACAGCCGCGATTCAGAAGGCCGTTGCCGATCATCGCACGCTCTATATTCCGATAGGGCGCTATCTTGTAACAAATACGATTCGCTTGCGGCCGGACACGGTGCTGATTGGCCTGCACCCCAGCTTGACGCAGTTCGATCTGGCGGATGGATCGCCGGCCTTTCAGGGGTTAGGCGAGCCGCGCGCGCTGCTCGAGACTCCACAAGGCGGCCATAACATCGTAACTGGCATTGGGTTATTCACCGGCGGCATTAACAACCGCGCAGTGGGCGCTCTGTGGATGGCCGGAGCCGATTCATCGATGGACGATGTGCGCTTTCTTGGCGGCCACGGAACGAATGCCGCCGATGGCACGCGAATGAACCCGTATAACAACACGCACAGCGCCGATCCGAACCCGAAGTATCGCTGGGATGCGCAATTCCCCAGCTTGTGGGTGACCAACGGCGGAGGCGGAGTCTTTGCCGACATTTGGACGCCGAGCACCTTTGCGCAAGCCGGTTTGTATGTCTCGAACACGGCCACCCCCGGTCATGTTTACGAGTTATCGAGCGAGCATCACGCGCGCAACGAAGTTCGTCTCGACCGCGTGGAAAACTGGGAGATCGACGCGCTGCAAACCGAGGAAGAGCGCGGCGAAGGCGGCGATACGCTTCCGCTTGAAATTGCGCGCTCGCGGAACATCACCATTGCCAACTACCACGGGTATCGCGTCATCAGCAGTTATCAGCCATTTCCTACCGCCATACGCATCTCCGAGTCGAGCGATATTCGTTTTCGCAATGTTCATGTCGATAGCAATAGCAAGGTGTCTTTCGATAACTCGGTAATTGACGAAACGCATCATGCAGAAACGCGCGCCCGCGAGTTTGCCAATCTCGATGTGCCGGGAGCGCCGGTCGCGCCCAAGCCGATTGGGGCCTCGAAGCTGCTGGAGCCGAAGGCGCAAGTGAAGCAACTGGCGACTGGGTTCTTCAATATCTCAGGCGCCGCGGTGGATGCGGCAGGAACATTGTACTTCGTGGATGCACACTGGCAGCGGATTTATAGGTGGTCCGAAGAGAATCAGGAAGCGGTGTTGGTGCGAAACAGCCCGCTTGAGCCGGAGAATCTGGCATTCGATAAGGCAGGCGACCTGCTGGTGATTTCAAGAAGCGGCATCGGCAAAGCCTACTCTTTCAGGCCCGATGCGCCCGATGAACAGATCACTCTGCTGGAGCCGCAAGCCGCACAGGATCGCCCCGGAATGACCGCCTATTGTCCCGGAGGCGTATACGTGGTCAAGGATTTCTCGCAGTCTCGGCCTTGGCAGTTTGTTTCTCCAGACGGCACCACTTATATTTCCGCAGGAGATAACTTCATGAAAGGTTACATGCCCTGGGGGACGAAGATGGCCGATGTTCTGCGAAGCTTCGGTCTGCAAAAGGAGATCCCAGGGCGTCCTTTTTATATAACTGAAGAAGGAGAGCAGCGGACTTACAAAGGGCGAGTCACTTCGTCTGGATCGATCGAAGACCTTCAACTCTTTGCCGAAGAGGGCGGAGAAAGTGTTGTGCAGGACGCGAATGGAAACGTCTATCTCGCCGCCGGCCAGCTTTCGATTTACAGTCCCGATGGAAAGCTAGCAGAGAGAATCGAAGTTCCGGATCGGCCAACGGATCTAATCTTCGGCGGACCAGATGGCCGCACGCTCTATATCCTGACGCATCACTCGCTTTACTCGGTCAGGACGCGCGTGGACGGGTTATGACAGGGCCCAAGCGATGGCAGGAGTCCAGGGTCGAGGCAGACGCAGTGTTATTCTAATAACAGTTGTCAGGACGCAGATTCACAATTCAGTTCAAAGTCAGGTCTTAAGAGCCGAGCATGTCGATCAACGATCTCGAATTCGCTTATGCTCCCGTGCGCGATCAAGTCCGCGACCTGCGGGAGTATCTTTGACCCTGCACGCATCCGCAGGGAACTCGCCGAAATCGAAACCAAGCTGGCCGATCCGGCTCTCTGGTCGAACCCCGCTGCTACTAAACCCTTGATGCGCGACAAGAAGCGCCTGGAAGTAATGGTGGCCGACGATGAGGGGCTGGCGCGGCGAACGGGCGACATCGAAGCCTACTTCGAGCTGGCGAAGGAGGGCGAGGATGTGCTCGCCGATCTGGAGCGCGACATCAAGGCGCTGGCTACGTTTGCCGAGGAACTGGAAGCGCGGACGATGTTGAATGGCGAGGCTGATCCGCTGAACGCCATCGTCACTGTACACCCCGGAGCGGGCGGAACGGAGAGCCAGGATTGGGCCGAGATGCTGCTGCGGATGTACCTGCGCTGGGCCGAGCAGCAGGGCTTCAAGACCGAGATGAATGACTACCAGGACGGCGAAGAGGCGGGCATCAAGTCGGCCACGTTCACGATTATCGGCGAGTACGCCTTTGGGCAACTGGCCGGCGAAAGCGGTGTGCATCGACTGGTGCGCATCTCGCCCTTCGACTCGGCCAAGCGGCGGCATACGTCGTTTGCGTCCGTGTATGTTTCGCCGGAGATCGACGAGACGATTCACGTGGACCTGAAGGTGGAAGACCTGCGCATCGACACCTATCGCAGCGGCGGCAAGGGCGGACAACATGTGAATACGACGGACTCGGCGGTGCGCATGACGCATCTGCCCACGGGAATTGTCGTGCAATGCCAGAACGAGCGTTCGCAGCACAAGAACCGCGACAAGGCGATGAAGATGCTGCGGTCGCGGCTCTACGAGTACGAGCTGGAAAAGAAGCGGGCTGTCTCGAAGAAGCTGGAAGACTCGAAGCTCGAAATCAACTTCGGCTCGCAGATCCGGTCGTATGTCTTGCAGCCTTATCGCATCGCCAAGGATCATCGCACCAAGGTCGAGGTGGGCGACGTGGACAAGGTGCTGGATGGGTATCTGGAGCCATTTTTGCGCGGGTATCTGCTGGCCAAGCGGCGGGGAACCGCCCTGCCGCCTGAGGCGGATGACGATCTGGATGTGTAGCGGCTGCGTCAAGCCGGCCATCAGGGGCATTGCCAGCGTACGATGCGATCCGGGTTCTTTTCAGATTTGTACATATGTGATATATACAAACTATGACGGCTGGCGACCCGCTGGGCGATTGCATCGGATTCGATTGGGACGAGTGGAACTCCGCCAAGAACTGGGAGCGCCATAAGGTTACCCCGGAAGAGGCCGAAGATGTCTTCTTTCACGATCCCTTGGTGGTGCGCAGCGACGGTAAACACTCGTTGAATGAAAAGCGCTTTCGAGCCTTGGGTTGCACGTCGCGCGGGCGGCGGCTTTTTGTCGCTTATACGGTCAGGCGCAGATTGATTCGGGTCGTCTCGGCCCGCGACATGAATCGAAGGGAAGCTGAGGAGTACAGACGGCATGAAGAAGGTTCCTGAATTCAAGAGCGAAGCCGAGGAGTTCGAATTCTGGTCCAAGGCCGACTCGACCGAATACGTCGATTGGTCACAGGCCAAGCGGGTGAAGTTTGTCAACCTCAAACCCACTCTGCGCACCATCTCTGTGCGGTTGCCTGTGGCGATGGTCGAGGATTTGAAGGTATTGGCCAACCAGCGCGATGTCCCGTACCAGTCGCTTCTCAAGGTGTTTTTGGCCGAACGGCTGGAGCGAGAGAGGCTTCCCCGGCGGGTGGGGTGAGTGTGCGACGGCAGCCCAGCGCTCCTTCAGGCTTGTGACGAGCCATCGTTTAACCGCTTCCGAGAATCTATATGTTCACTTCACTTGACCTGCGTTCTGTCCGTTTGATCTTCGTGAGCTTGTTGCTGCTTGGCGTGGGGTTGCCAGCGTGGGCGGCGTCGAGTTCTGTTGATACGGACCATGTGCATGTGCAGCTCCTTTCGCCTTGGCCCTTTGATCATGGGGATTCAAACAAGGTAGGCCTCTACTTCAAGCTGGAACCAGGCTGGCATGTCTATTGGAAGAATCCAGGCGATGCGGGCTTGCCACCGCATGTTGCCTGGACGCTGCCTGCGGGGATTACCGCCGGTCCGATGCAGTTTCCAGCGCCGAAGCGATTGCCCCTGGGACCGCTGATGGATTTTGGCTACGAAGATGAAGTTCTGTTTCCAATGGACGTCAACGTGGCCGAAACAATGCCACTTGGTCAAGTCGAACTTCACGCAAAGGTGGATTGGCTCGTCTGCCGTGAATCCTGTGTTCCTGGCAAGGCCGATTTGGGCCTGCGTGTCGAGGTTGCTGGTCCGCCGAAGATGGGTTTAAGAACGCCAACGAAGGACGAGCTTCTTTGGACTCGGCAGGCAAAGCCAGTGCCTCCGCCAGATCCAAGATCACTTCACGCGGCATTTCAATCCTCGCCGACTGGCTTCCGCCTCTTCGTCGGAACCGGCCAGCGGGAACTTTCCGCCGAGTTTTTTCCGGAAGATCAGGACATCCTCGACAATCCTGCGCCGCAAAAGATTACGCCGACGGCGAATGGGCTGATTCTTGAGCTTAAGAAGGACGCGAGCCTTGCCGCCAATCCGGCGCAATTGCACGGCGTCTTGGAGCTTTCGGGCGGACGGAATTACGAGATTGTGGCGCTGCCGCCGGGAGTTGCTGCGTCTCCTGGGCAGCAGGCGGGCTCCGAGCCTTTGGAAACACAAGCCTCAGGGGCTGAAGCCCCCGGTGATGTAAGCGCGCCTGATGCCGGGGCTAAAGCCCCGGCCTACCAGGCGCCGGACGGCCAAGCCTCCGCCAACACATCTGGTTCCCGGGATCAAACGAATTCTTCCTCGACGAGGCGAGCGGGCGGATTTTGGGCATTGCTGTTGCGAAGCTCCGGTCTCGCCTTTCTCGGCGGCTTGCTTTTGAATCTGATGCCTTGCGTCTTTCCGGTGCTGTTTTTGAAGGGGCTGGCGCTGGTTCACACCGGTCACAGGGAGCTGTACAGGCTGAGGACGCATGGGCTGGTCTATGCCGCTGGGATTCTTGTGTCGTTTTGGGCGCTGGTGGGCGCGCTGTTGGGACTGCGCGCGGCGGGGGCGACGCTGGGCTGGGGATTCCAGTTCCAGTCGCCGGTTTTCTTATCGCTCATGGCTGGGCTGCTCTTTTTTCTGGGGCTTTCGCTGGCAGGGCAGTTCGAGATTGGGCTGACGCTGACCTCGGCGGGCGGGGCATTACTGGTGGATAAACAGGGGGCGGCGAAGCAGGGCTACACCGGCAGCTTCTTTACTGGAGTGCTGGCTGTGGTGGTGGCCACGCCCTGCACCGCGCCTTTCATGGGAGCGGCTGTCGGCTACGCGCTGTCCCAATCGCCGGCGGTCACTTTTGCCGTCTTCACAGCGCTGGCGCTGGGACTGGCCGCGCCGTATGTGGCGCTCACGCTGCAACCGGCCTGGACGCGCTTGCTGCCCAAGCCCGGCGCGTGGATGGAGGTGCTGCGGCAGGCGGTCGCCGTACCCATCTTCGCCACGGTGATCTGGCTGGCGTGGGTGCTGGCGAAGGCTTATGGAGCCGGTGTGCTTGCGGCGCTGCTGGTGAGCTTTTTGCTGCTGGCCGTGGCGGGCTGGTTTCTGGGGCGCTGGCCGGCGAAGCGCTGGGCGACTGGGGTTGCCGTGCTCATTGTGCTTGGAGTGGCCGTCATCAGCGTTTTTGCGCCTCGAAGGCTCGCAACAGCGGCGGAGACTTTGGCTTCTTCGGACGAGTCTGGAGTTTGGCAGCCTTGGTCGGAGGCGGCGGTGAGCCGTTCGCTTGCGGCGGGGCAGCCGGTCTTTGTGGACTTCACCGCAAGCTGGTGCCTGAGCTGCCAGGTGAATGAGCGCGCGGCGCTGGGCAGGGCCGAGGTGCTGACAGCTTTTCAGGCCAAAAATGTGGTTCTGATGAAGGCCGACTGGACTCGCCACGACGAGGCTATCACGCACGCCTTGACAGCTCTGGGCCGCAGCGGCGTGCCGGCCTACGCGCTCTATACTCCGGGGCAGAGCGAGCCGCAGATGCTGCCGGAGGTGCTGACGCCGGGGATTGTGACGGATGCGCTGAGCAAGCTGCCAACGGCGACGCGATGATTTGCTTTAGTCTCCGCCGCGCTTGGAGGCGCGGATGCGGCGAATCTCTTCCATGCGCTGGGCGAGGAGCTTTTCACGGCCTTCCTGTGTGGGGTGGTAGTAGGTGCGGCCTTTGAGCGAGTCGGGGAGGCAGTCCATGTCGGCTACCTTTCCCTCTTCGTTGTGGGCGTAGCGGTAGCCCTTGCCGTAGTCGAGATCTTTCATTAGCTTCGTCGGCGCGTTGCGCAGGTGCAGCGGGACCGGCTCCTGGCGGGTTTCTTCGATTTCTTTTTGCACTGCGCCGTAGGCGGTGTAGACGGAGTTGGACTTGGGCGCGAGGCAAAGGTAGACGACGGCTTCGGCCAGCGCCAGATCGCCCTCGGGCGAGCCGAGAAAGTCGATGGCTTCTTTGGCGGAGAGGGTCAGGTTGAGCGCTTCGGGAGCGGCTAGGCCGATGTCTTCGACGGCCATGCGGACGACGCGGCGGGCGAGATAGAGTGGTTCTTCGCCGGCGGCGAACATCCTAGCCAACCAATAGAGCGCGGCGTCGGGGTCGCTGTTGCGGACACTCTTGTGGAGGGCGGAGATCAGGTTGTAGTGCTCTTCGCCGGATTTGTCGTACATCAGGACGCGCTGCTGGACGGCTTCAGAGGCGAGGGCACGGTAGATGTGCTTGGCTTTGCGGGGAAACTCCGGGGCTAAAGCCCGCGTCGATTCGATTGGCTTAGTGCGGGGGTTGAAACCCCCGCCTCCCTCCGGATTTTCCGCAGGGGCTAAAGCCCCCTCTTCTTTTGCAGCATTAGCGGCACGACTGAAGTCGTGCCCTGACGCTGAGTCGCTTCCTGATGGTGATTTGTGTCTTGATGCTTGTTCGCGTTTTGGTGATGACTTATCACTTTCCGCAGTTGGTTCCTGGGCCAGTTGTGCGGCGACTTCGAGGGTGTTGTAGGCGGAGCGGCAGTCGCCGCTGGAGTAGCTGGCAATCAACTGGAGCGCGTCGTCGTCCGCGGTCAGCTCCAGCGCGCCGAGGCCGCGCTCTTTGTCTTCGAGGGCGCGGCGGAGCAATGCGGCGATCTGGGCTTCGCTGAGCGGTTGCAGCACGTAGACGCGGCAGCG